>JAGCSD010000023.1 GCA_017964345.1 Clostridia bacterium | reverse complement strand
CGATCCGACACGGGGGCGGATCCTGCTGGACGGACGGGATATCCGTCTGTACACGATCTCCGACTATTACGATCTGTTCGGCATCGTCTTTCAGGATTTCGGCAAATACGCCGTTACGGTGCGCGACAACATCCGGTTCGGCAATATCCAAAAAGACGCGCCGGACACGGACGTACACCGCGCCGCCGAACAGAGCGACGCCGCTTCGTATATCGACCGCCTGCCCAAGGGACTGGATACGCCGCTGATGCGCTATTTTGAGGAGGACGGCACGGAGCTTTCCACCGGTCAATGGCAGAAACTGGCGGTAGCGCGCGCGTTTTACGGCGATAAGGATATTCTGATCCTGGACGAGCCGACCGCCTCGCTCGACGCCATTGCCGAACAGGAGATCTTCCGTCAGTTTGACACTCTGCGCCGCGGCAAAACGACCGTTTTCGTTTCGCACCGCCTTTCCAGCGCCGCGGACGCCGACAAAATCGCCGTGATCGAGGACGGAAAACTGGTGGAAGAAGGAACTCACGCGACACTAATGAAAAAGAACGGATTATATGCGAAAATGTTTTCTGTACAGGCAAAAAAATACATAAAAAAATAAAAAAAAGTGTTGACAACGTTATAGTGTTATGATAGAATAGACTCAGCATTAGTTGCAGTGTACACTATGGTTAATTATGAAAGGTGGCATATTATAATGAAGAAATTCTTGATTGTGCTCGTTGCTCTTAGCGTTGTGGTTTGCGGATTGTTTACTGTTTCCGCGGCGTCTAAACAGGAATTGATTGCGAAAATGGAAGAAGTTCCTGCTTCCCATAACACCGTGTTCCATGACGGCGCTGTCCGCGAAATCGAAAATGCCTCGCTGACCAGCGCGCAGATCGATAAACTGATAGAGCTTCTTGATCAGGCAAAAACGATCCTTCCTAAAAACGAAGGCGCCAGAGCGGCTGACTATACCCCTGAACAGCGCGCACAGATATTTGCCCTGCTTGATCAAGCATGTGCAGAAACGGGTTATACGTATGAGATTGACAGAGAGCATACCGACGGCTTCCGCGTCCATGTCTATCAGCCCAACGGTGAAAAGGCGTTCATCTATGACAACGGCGGCATTTTGAAAGCCGGCGAAAATGATTTCTCCTATCTGTATCTTGTTTCTGGCGTGTTGCTGTTGGCGGCTGCCGGAACCGTTATTGCGTTGAGGAAAAAGGAATCCCTGTAATATGGCAACAAGGAAATTGCATACAGCGGGCGTGGGCGGGCATTTTGTGATGCTCTTCACGCCTTTCCTTATATATAGTATAGCGATATGCCTGATAGCGGTTTTTGTGTTTCAGGTCACGATCGGCAATTCCACCGCGTGGCGTCTTCTGACGGCGCATAAAGGGGCGGCTACGGAAACGGAAGTCAACCATGAATTCCATCTCTTTACGCCGCAGACGATTTCGTCCGACGATGACACGAAGGTGTACTACAATCGGAACGAAATTCCGCCTGTCCGTTGGGGTGATTGCTGGGGTTCGCTGACGATTCCCGCACTTGGAACAAAAGACCGTCCGATTTACTGCGGCAGTTCCATGGATATGCTCGAATACGGTGTATGCAGTAATTACGGATTACTGCCCGGTGAAGGCGGCAACACGATTCTGACGTTTCACGTCAACCGCGAGAAAGCGTCAGGACTGTATAATTTGCAGGATTTGGAAATCGGTGAGCGCATCGAAGTCACCGCATCCTATGGAACCTATGTGTACTTTGTGACGGAACGGCTTATCTTTGAGTCTGACGATACGTCTATTCTAAATCGCAGAGGAAGCGATATGCTTACCATTTATACCTGCTATCCGAAGGAAGGGCCGTATCGCAGCAAGCGGTTCGCCGTTGTCGCCCTGTTGGATGAGGAATTAAGCAGTCCGACATGGAGGTGGCCAGATGCGTGATTCTTCTAAGCATTGTTTGCTGAAAATTCTGCGCGGAGCAATAGACATAATCTTCGCATTGCTGTTGCTTACCGCCGTATGTTGTTCGTATCTCGAACACGGATTGTTCAATATCGAAGCATATCAGACTGCTGTTTTTGACGACCGGTTTGATTCGTTCGTGGAAAAGGAGATCACCGCGTCCGTTGAGGGCATCGGCTCCGTAGTGGAAATCCCCGCCGATGTGATCATTCAGGCGGCGGATATGGAGCGCATGGTTACCTACGCTCACGATTACACGCACGTGTTTTTGGAAAAAACGATCAACGGGAAAGACGTGCAGATAGACGATTTTGCCAGTCCGGAACTTCTCGAAGCGGTCAAAACCGAGCTGGACCGCTACGCGGCACAGGAAAATTTAACGATTACGCAGGAAGACGAAGAGGAAATCGGTGCCTATATTTTGGAGCGTATCAATGCGACGCTGCAGTATGTTCCCAACCGCGTATATCAGGAGGCGGAAAAACTGTCCGCCTACTTGACGCGCCTCTCTGCTCTGAAGGGGTTGGAGGTTCCGCTTTACGGGGCGTCTATCCTTCTGCTGCTCGTGAATTTTCTGATCGGCGGCAGACGGCATACATGGAATGTGATGTTCGGTGCGGCAGGCACTGTCTGGTGTGCGTTCGCTACGCTCTTTTTCCCGCTCCTGATGCTTACGATCTATGATATACCGTCCCGTATAGCGCTGAGCGAATCCACGCTGTTTTGCCTGTTGACCGGCATTTGCCGTATGATAATCTCCCGTCCGGCGCTGTTGTTCGGGTTGATTTTAACGGCACTGACCGGCTGGTTGGTGTTTGCGTGCCTGGAAAAGGCGCGCAGAGCGGTCAAGAAGCAGAACAAACGGCACGGGTTCTACCGCGTGCATTTTTCGGAAGAATCCGACGAGCATCAAGGTCACCGAAACGCGGATGACGGGAACGGAACAGACGCTCCCCGAAATTCTTAAAAAAACAGTTGACAAAAGAAAATTTTTTGTATACAATAGTTAAGCAAAGCAGAAGCGCCCGCTTCTCACCTGCCGGTAAATGCGCCGCGCACGGTTCTTCGATCAATATCCTTGTTTGATTGCGGGTGGCTCTCTGCCGCCCGCATTTTATTTTGGAGGTGTTCCACATTACTGATTTAGCGATCAATGATGCAATCCGGGAGAAAGAAGTTCGTCTGATCGGCTCTGACGGCGCTCAAATGGGCATTATGCCGACGGAGCAGGCACTGCGCATGGCGGAACAAGCGGATCTGGACCTTTGTTTGATTTCGCCCAAGGCCGTGCCGCCCGTAGCCAAAATTATGGATTACGGTAAATATCGCTTTGAGATGCAGAAGCGCGAAAAAGAATCCAGAAAGAATCAAAAAGTTATTGCGCTGCATGAGATTCAACTTTCCGCTACCATTGAAAAGCACGATATGGAAACCAAGGCGAAAAAAGCGCGCGAATTTTTGAAGGACGGGGACCGTGTCAAGGTTTCCATTCGATTCCGCGCCCGCCAGATCACGCATCCGGAGATCGGTTATCAGGTCATGTCGCTTTTTGGCGAGATGTTGAAGGATGACGCCAAAATTGATAAGAAGCCGACGTTGGAAGGTCGGTTCCTTACCATGATCATGTCAGCGCTATAATAACTTTTTAGGAGGAAAAGTACCATGCCGAAAATGAAAACACACAGAGGCGCGGCGAAGAGATTCGGTCTTACCGCTACCGGAAAAGTAAAAAGAGGAAAGGCTTACAGAAGCCATATCCTGACCAAGAAAACCACCAAGAGAAAGAGAAATCTGCGTAAGGGCGGATTCATTGCCGAATGCGAAGCAGCTAATATTCGCAAACTGATTCCTTACAAGTAAGCGGCAGGAGGTAGAAAAACATGAGAATCAAAAGAGCAGTCAATACCAAAAAGAACCATAAAAAAATTCTGAAACTTGCCAAGGGTTACTTCGGCGCCAAGAGCCGTCAGTTCCGCATCGCCAATCAGGCGGTCATGAAGTCACAGGCGTATGCGTATGTCGGGCGCAAACTGAGAAAGAGAGAATTCCGTTCTCTGTGGATCACGCGCATCAACGCGGCGGCGCGCTTGAACGGGCTGAACTACAGCAAAATGATCAACGGCTTGAAAAAAGCGGGCGTGGAAGTCAATCGTAAAATGTTGGCGGAGCTTGCCGTTTACAATGCCGAAGCCTTTGCGCAGCTTGCGGAAACGGCAAAGAAAAATCTTGCATAACAGCTATAAGATTTATGCGCAATGACATTTTCATTGCGCCTTTTTCATTATGACGATCACCAGTACGGCAAATGAGCGAATCAGGTTTTTCAAGACGCTCAAAACCAAAAAAGGAAGAGATGAAACCGGCACGTTTCTGCTTGAGGGCAGACGCGCGGTACGTGACGCGCTGGCAAACGGACTGACTCCGCTTTGCGTGATCTTGGAAGAAAACGAACCGGCACCGGATGCTGCCTGTGAGGTTTTGCGTGTTTCCCGCCGCGTGCTGGAAGCGCTTTCGGACACTAGTAGTCCCGAGGGTATCATGGCGCAGGTCGCAATGCCCTGTACGGATTTTTTGACGCAAACACTGCAAGGGACGGTGGTGTTTCTCGACCGTCTGCAGGATCCGGGCAACATCGGCACCATCATCCGCACGGCGGATGCGGCGGGTGCGGCGGCGGTGATCGTTTCACCGGAATGCGCGGAGCTTTTTAGCCCCAAAACGGTGCGGGCGAGCATGAGCGCGGTTTTTTCTCTGCCGGTGATGAAAGCGGAATCATCTGTTTCCGCGCTGCGCCGGCTTAAAGCGAACGGCTTTTCTCTGTTCGCGGCGGATATGGGCGGGCAGGCGCTTCCGCGGCAAACAGAGTTGCCGAAAAAAAGCTGCCTGATGATCGGCAATGAGGGGAACGGACTTTCGCCGGAGGTGAAGGCGGAAGCCGATTTGACGATCTCTCTGCCGATGCGCGGGAAAAGCGAATCGCTGAACGCGGCGGTCGCCGCGGGCATTTTATTGTATTATTTTTCATTTCCCGTTTTGTAAGGAACGGATCGTAGGAGGAACGGTATGTCAGGACATAGCAAATGGGCAAACATTAAGAACAAAAAGGCAAAGACAGACGCCGCGAAAGGCAAAATCTTTACCAAAATCGGACGCGAGCTGGCGGTTGCGGTCAAGGCGGGAGGTCCCGATCCTTCGGTCAACTCCAAGCTGGCGGACGTGATCGCCAAGGCGAAGGCAAACAATATGCCTAACGATACGATCAGCCGCAGTATCAAAAAGGCGGCGGGCGAGGGTGACGGCGCCAACTATGAAGAGTTGACCTATGAAGGATACGGCCCCGCGGGTATGGCGGTCATTGTGGAGATTCTGACAGATAACCGCAACCGCACGGCAAGCGAGATCCGTCATATTTTCGACAAGGGCGGCGGATCCATGGGCTCGACCGGATGCGTTTCCTGGATGTTCGATAAAAAGGGCGTCATCGTGATCGAAAATGACGGCAAGATCGACGAAGAAACGCTGATGATGAGCGCCCTCGACGCCGGCGCCGAGGATTTCATGCCGGTGGAAGATACATTTGAGATCTATACCGCGCCGGAGGATTTCTCCGCGGTGCGTCAAAAACTTGAGAGCGAGGGGTATGCGTTCCTGGAAGCGCAGACCGATATGGTGCCTCAGAATACCGTGGCGGTTTCCGGCGACGACGTGCTGAAAAAAATCTACTGGATGCTGGACCAGTTCGACGAAAACGAGGATGTGCAGAACGTCTATCACAACGCCGAATTGCCCGAGGAGGACGAAGAAGACTAAAAAACAGGAGGGATGACCTATGCTGTTTTTGTGGATCGCACTGGGTATAGCGGGGCTGGCGCTTTTTCTGTGCGCGGCGCTGATGCTCGTGATCTACTACACCGCGTTTTACAATCCGCCCAAAAGACGTCTGAAGGACTATTATTATTTGGCGGGCGAGCAGTATGAACCCGTTCAGCAGGCGATTTTCGGCATTGTGGACGGGATCGTCAACGAAAAGAACTTTGAAGAAGTTTCGATCACCGCGCGCGACGGGATCAAGCTGGTAGGAAAGTATTATCCCTTCTTTGATGAAGACGCGCCGCTGGAGATCATTTTTCACGGCTACCGCAGCGCGGCGGAACGTGATTGCGGCGGCGGATTCGCGCTTGCCAAAAAACGCGGGCACAACGTGCTTCTGCCTGATCAGCGCGCCCACGGCAAAAGCGGCGGCAGATGCCTGACTTTCGGCATTAAAGAACGCTATGATTGCCTTGCGTGGTGCCGGTGGGCGGCAGAGCGGTTTCCGCAGGCGAAGATCGTCATTTCCGGCGTATCCATGGGCGCGGCGACCGTGCTGATGGCAAGCGACCTGCCTCTGCCGGATGCGGTCAAAGGCATTATGGCGGACAGCGGGTATTCCTCTCCTAAAGCGGTCTGCAGCGAAGTGACGCACAGTATGGGCTTGCCGCCCAAACCGATCTATCCTTTTACCAAACTGACGGCACGTCTCTTTGCGGGCGTGGATTTAGAGGAGAGCAGCGCGGTGGAAGCGGTGGCGCACGCCAAGGTGCCGATCCTGCTCGTGCATGGGGAAGAAGACCATTTCGTACCTTTCTATATGTGCGGCGAGATCGAAAACGCCATTGTCGGTGAAAAAACGGTCTTGACCGTACCCGGCGCACCGCACGCGGTCGCGTATCTGGTTGACAAAGAAACCTATACCCGCGTGACTGATGCATTTTGCGAGCGCGTATTGGCGGATTAAACTTACTAAGCGGCTGTGCAAGCCGCTTTTTTGTATGCTTTTTTTCTTTTGGCGAACACTATGAGAGAAAGGAGCATGATGCGAATGTCGGTCGTATGGTTTTTGATCGGCTTGATGGCAGGCGGCGTGGTCGGCGTGTTCGCCATGTGTCTGATGCAGGTGCATCGTTTGCACGGATTGATGAATAACCGATAAAAGCACCCTAAAAGGGTGCTTTTACCGTTTGCGCCGAAAAGATCGGGTTATTCGGTCGTGCCGTACGTCGGGATCATCAGCGACGTGGACTCGCCGGCGACCACATTGGGCAGTTGCCCGTTCCACTTATCGAGATATTTTTCGCGCAGAATGTTCTCGGTCAGGGATTCCTCGATCAGCTTGTTCGCTTCGGCTTCCGCTTCGGCAGCGGTCAGTTTGGCTTTCGCGGCGGCTTCGGCGGATTTGATCTTGGTCTGATTCTCGTATTCCGCCTGCAGGAGCTTCTGCTCGGCGATCATCTTTTCTTCCACGGCGGATTCAAACGCGTCGGAGAAGTCGATATTCGTGATGACGACCGTGTTGACGATCACAAAATAGTCGTCGTCGATGGCGTCCTTGATGGATTTTTCCACCGCGGGGGACATGGATGCCCGGTTGGCGATGATGTCCATGGCCTTGTTGGAGGAAAGCACCGCTTTGGTCTTTTCGATCGCCACGGACTGGATGCGGTTCTGCAGAAGGGACAGGTCGCCGTACTGCTTGGCGATATCGATGACCTTGTCGCTCATGATCTGATACTGGAGCGTCATTTGAATATCCATGGTCTGCGCGTCGCTGGAATAGGCGACGGTTGCGATATCCACGTTCTGCACCTTTGCATCGTAGACCTGATATTCTTCCGTCAGCCAGAAGTCAAAGTGCGCGCCGGCGGTGCGTACCGCGCGGGCTTCGCCCAAATGCTTGACAACGGCGACCTCACCGGTATCGACCATGTGGAAGCTGAACGGGATCAGTACGAAGCCCAGCACGAGAAGCACCAGGAAAACGGCGGGCAGAACGGGCTTTTTGCCCGCGCGGAGCGTGGCACGCAGCGCGAAAGCGGCACCCACGATCAGCAGGGCAAAGACGAGGACAAGAATGTAACGGATGGACATGGTTTTACCTCCTATTCGACCTCCTGCCGTTATGAACGGCGGGAGGAAAATTGATTTATGCCTGTAATTCCTCGGCGGCCTTGTCGGCGGCGCTTTCCTGCGCCTCATCGATCTGTTTACCTAAAAACTCTGGAATTTGTATGCCCGCCATACGCATAGTTTCCGACAGCGGGGGGATAGATTTCATCATGCCGGAGAGGAAGTTCGCGGTCGTGGGAGCGCCGCCGGAACCACCCATGGAATCCCATACGGTGATTTTGTCGATCTGCAGGCTCTTGATCGCTTCTACCTGAATGCGCGTCAGTTCTTCGATTTTATCCACCAGCATCATTTGAATGGCGGCAGACGTGTCCCCGCCGGCGGCGGCTACGATTCTGCTGTAGCCTTCCGCTTGCTTGGCAAGAATCTCCTGCATACCGCGCGCTTGCGCTTCCATAGTCGCATAAATGGCGTCCGCTTCGCCTTTTGCTTTGCGGCGGCGCTGTTCCGCTTCCGCCTCGGCTTCCAGCTCGCGGCGCTCTTTTTCTACGCGGGCGGTCGTAATGACGTCCGCCTGCTGGGTAGCAAATTCACGTTCCGCGCGCGCCTGCTCGGCTGCTTGTTCGGCGGCATAGGCTTCCTCAAGCGCTTTAGCGGCGGCGATCTTTTCCGCGGCGATGGCGCGGCGCTGCGCTTCGGCTTCTTTTTCGCGGCGTACCGCGTCGGACAGGGCGATGGCGGCTTTGGATTCGTTTTCACCTGCGATGGCGCTGGCATCGGATTCCGCCACGCTGATGCGCTGGTCTTTGACGGCGATCGCTTCACCGATGGAACCGTCGCGGTTTTTTTCGGCAACCGACTTCTTGGCGTCGTTGATCGCTTTAGCGGCGGCTTCTTTACCGAGTGCCTCAATATAACCGGATTCATCTGTGATATCGGTCACATTTACGTTAATCAAACGCAAACCGATCTTTTTCAGCTCTGTTTCCACGTTGTGTGATACGGCTTCGAGAAACTTGTCACGGTCTGTGTTGATTTCCTCGATATCCATTGTGGCAATGACCAAACGCAGCTGTCCGAAGATGATATCCTTGGCAAGCTCTTGGATTTCAGAGAGCTTCAGCCCGAGCAGACGTTCGGCGGCATTCTGCATGACGCCCGGTTCCACCGAAATGCCCACCGTAAAGCGGGAAGGAACGTCCACGCGGATGTTCTGATGCGACAGGGCGTTGGTCAGGTCCACATTGATCGACATGGGTGTCAAGTCTAAATACTGGTAAGACTGAATCACCGGCCAGATGAATGCCGCGCCGCCGTGTACACACTTGGCAGAACGAGCTGAACCGTCCTTATTGGTGCCCACCTTACCATAAATGACAAGCACTTTGTCCGACGGACAACGGCGGAAGCGCGCCAGCACCACTAACAAGAGCGAAAAGAGGAACACGGCAATGACTACGATGGTAACAATAACAGTTGACGGCATGATAAATACCTCCTTTATTTTGTAACGAGCGGTCGAACGATCAGCTCGTTTTTATCGGTTACGGACAGGACCTGCACTTGTGTGTCGGTCGGAATTGTTTCTGTCGCGTCGGTCAGGGCGTCCAGCTCCACGAAACGTTCCTGAAGCGTCATGATGACTTTGCCGCTTCCCGTACGGCACGGCGGAATCGGAATATACACCGTGGCGGTATGCGCGATCGCGTTTTTGGCGCGGATGGTGCCGTTTTCCTGCAGGGAAAGCGCCAGCCGGATTATCAGAGCTACGGAAAAAAGCGCCAAGACGCCGCCGAGTAAAGCGATCACGATACTGAGAGCGGGGGAAAGACCCAAATCGCACATGGCGATTCCCAGCCATCCGCCCACGGCGAACAACGCCACGATTCCGCGCAGTGTGAACAGGCGAATGCCCGCGGCGTGATGCGCGCCATCGTGCGCCGGTATGTCGGCTTCTGTGTCGGCGTCCGCGTCGGTATCGGCAGCGCCGTCCGCATCATCGTCAGCGTCAAGATCATCGGCAACGTCCGTTTCACCGTGATCGGCGTCGTGCCCGCCGATGCCGAACAGCAAGAGAATCGTTTGCAGCAACAAAATCACCGTGGCGGGAATCGCCAGAAGGGCAAGACCTTGTTGTAAGGCGGAAAGCGTGTTCCACCAAGCTTCCATGAATGACATATTCTTATCCTCCGCAGAGTTGCATATATGCTAAATCCGCTTCCCGCTTAAGGCGGCAGGCAAGATGAGCGTACAGCATGACCGTCAACGCTTCTTCCAATCGAACCTTGTCGCCGGGACGCGATTCACGGTAATTTGCCGATACGCGCGCAATGGATTCTTCTGCCTGCGCATTTGCCAGCGGAAGTGTTTCTGTATCGCGAATCACGCGGCAGAGCATATCAAACAGCCTGCTTTCTTCAATCAGATCATCTGCCTCGGATTCCACATCACCGTTCACCAGAGCCAATAACTGCACGATGCGTTCAATCTGCATACTCTCCCGCAGGGCGGATATCATTAAGATTCGCGCAAGCTGGCGTTCATAGTACCGCTTTTTGATCGGATGAGGGACGAACCCGCGCTTCACCCAGTTCTGAATGCAGGGCGCTTCCAGCCCGGTGATGGAGCAGACCTGTGCAAGCGACAGACCGTCTGCGGCACGGAGCATCGGGCGGAAAAGATCAAACACGTCGCCGTCAAAGCCCGCGTATGGGATGACCGTTCCCGGTATCAGTGCTTTCACTTGAACGCCCTCCTTTTAAGGTTTACTTGATTATATCACAGGTTCAAATGAACCGCAAGTGTTTTCTGATGAACTTTTTGTGAATTTTTTATGAACGGTCGAATTGATTTTTTTCCAAGAAAGTGTTACAATACATGTATGTTACGGAGGTAGAAATGAAAAAGATTCTGTTCTTATGTCACGGCAATATCTGCCGCTCTCCGATGGCGGAGTTTACGCTTAAACAGATGACGGCGGGCAGGAATTGGCAAATTGATTCCAAAGCCGTATCAAGCGAAGAAGAAGGTAATCCGATGGACCCGCGCGCGCAGGCGACCTTAAAGAAGCACGGCGTACCGTTTTGCGCGCACCGCGCGGAGCAGGTGACAAGGGAAGATTATGACGCGTACGATCTGCTGATCGTGATGGAATCGTATAATCTCTTTCGTCTTGGGCGGATCACGGGGGAGGACACAGGGCACAAGGTTTTTCGCCTGCTGGATTTCACCGATACGCCGGGCGATATTGAAGATCCGTGGTATTCCGGACGATTTGACTTCGTGTGGGAGCAAATTCGCGCCGGCTGCCTTGGCGTTGTGCGGTATTTGGATGAGAAACCATGAATAAACCGTATTATGTTTATATGCTCAGATGCGCAGATAGCACCATCTACACGGGCATTACGACCGACCCGATACGACGGGAACACGAACACACCGCCGGAGGCGACACACACGCCCGTTATACGGCCGCACACCCCGGCGTTCGTTTTGAACGCGTGTGGATCACACAGGGACGGAGCGCGGCGCTGAAACTGGAGTGGCGCATCAAGCGTCTGCCGCGTGAAGTAAAAGAAGAGCTGATCACGTATCCGGCGCAGTTATGCGATCGGATCACGGACATAGATGCGTCGCGCTACCGCGTTTATGAAGGAAAACAATGCGTTGACAAAGACGGCGCTTTCGTTTATAATATCAAAAAACAGAATATTTTCGACTGGGAGGAACAGCCTATGCGCGTGATGCAATGGAACAGTGTAGACATTCCCGTGGCAACCAGCCGTCCGTACCGTGACGCATATCGTGATGCGTCCGTTACGGCGCGTTTTACGCATGAAAGCGGCAGAACACTGACGCTTGCCGGCTTCTGGGACGGTGAGAACAAGTGGCTTGTTCGCTTTGCGCCCGACGCGTGCGGCAAGTGGACGTATTCGATCGCCTTTGAGGGCGAGGGACCTTGCGCGCAGGGCGAGCTGGAAGCCGTTCCCTATGAAGGCGACAATCCGCTGTATCAACACGGATTTTTGCGCGTTTCGGACAATCAACGCTATCTGACCTAAGCCGACGGCACACCGTTTTTCTGGCTGGGGGATACGCATTGGCTGGCGCTGGGCGGCAGAGAGAGATTAGAGGAGTCTAATTGCCCGCTGTTTTCTTCCATGTTCCGCGGAACCGCGGATTTCCGAAAAATGCAGGACTTTACCGTCTATCAAATGAATTTCTTCTTGTCCGCTGCCGGCGACTGCGACGGTACGGGAACATCCAACGAAGGAGGAAAACTGTGGCTGGATAAGCCGTTCGGCACCATGAATCCGGCGTTCTTTCGCAATACGGACGAGCGCATCCGGTATTTGGTTTCCATCGGCATCGTACCGTGCCTTGGTATGGACTGGGGCGGACGGCTGACGGAGGAAAATTTTGACGAAAT
>JAGCSD010000022.1 GCA_017964345.1 Clostridia bacterium | reverse complement strand
TGACCGACGAGGAGATCCGCGCCGCCTGCCGTTACGTCAACGCCGATACGTTCATCAATAAGCTGGAACACGGATTAGATGAAGTCGTGCGCGAGCGCGGCAGCAACTATTCCGCCGGGCAGCGTCAACTGCTCAGTTTTGCTCGTACGATTCTCCAAAAACCGTCCGTCATCATTCTCGACGAAGCGACAGCGAACATTGATACCGAAACCGAACTGCTGATTCAGGATTCGCTTGAAAAAATAAAGACCATCGGCACGATGCTGATCGTCGCGCACCGCCTTTCGACGATTCAACACGCCGACAGCATCATCGTGCTTGCCGACGGGCAGATCATAGAGCAAGGCGACCATCAGACGCTGCTCAAGCAAAAAGGCCGCTATTGGCAGCTATACTCCCTGCAGTTTCACCGTGAACAACCGGAAGGATCGTAAAACGAAAAAAATGCCGCGTGTTCCGAAAACACGCGGCATTTTTCTGTTTCAATTAGGTCAGCGTGACCGTCCGTCTTTTGCGATAGAATACAGCATCATCTATCTTCGGTTTCTCCGTCCTGCGTTTTCGCCCTGTCTTCCGGGTCTACCTTATCCGCGACTTTTCGGACCGTACCTGCCGCCGCTTTGCCCAGCGACTTACCGGCGTCGCCGAAATTGTGCCCGACCTCGCTCCAGCTTTCTTTCAGGTTGATGTTGTTTTCCTCGCCGGCGGCTTTATCCACGCCCGCCTTGACGGACTTGACGATCGATCTGCCTACTCCCGCAAAGGATTTTCCGATGCCGACTCCGGCATTTTTCCAGTTGTCTTTCAAGCTCATACTCCCACTCCCTTTTTTTCGGTATGCACTGACAGTATACTATATTCCCGTGAAAAAAGCAAGCGCAAACGGATAAAAACGCCGGCGTCGCGCCGGCGTTTTTCAAAGGTTCACAGGATAGCCCGCAAAATCGTTTTGCCGTCCTTTTCCACGCGCGTCAGGCGCGGAGCGCCTTCGGTTTTTCCCTCCGGATTTCGCACGGTCAGCTCGGTCGTGTGTCCGTTTTCGCAGAAGGTAACAGTGTATTCCCGCCAAAACGCGGGAATGTGCGGACAAAGCGTCAGAACGCCGTTTTCCTTATGCACGCCGAGCAAATCTTCCAGCACGGCGCAGGCATACAAGGAAGACGAGGCGGTATACCAGCTCCATCCGCCGCGTCCGGCGTGATCTCCGGCATAGACGTCCGCGGGTACGCTGTACGGCTCTATTCGGTAGTGCGCGGCGCTCGGCTGATCTTTCGCGTGCGAAATGGGATTGAGCATATTCAACAGGGCAAGGCAAGCTTCGCCCTCGCCTTTTTGCGCCAACGCCGAGGCGGTCCACAGCGCCGCGTGCGTGTACTGCCCGCCGTTTTCGCGGACGCCGGGCAAATAATACCCGATATACCCCGCGCGATCTTCCGGAGCAAAAGGCGGCGTCAGCAGTTTTAACAGTCCCGCGGACGTGTCCCACAGCTCCCGCTTGACGCTTTCCATCGCCTTTTGCGCCTTATCCGGCTCCGCCGCGCCGGACAGCACCGCCCACGCCTGAGAAATGGCGTCTATGCGGCAACGCGCGTTTTCATGGCTTCCGACGGGCTTGCCGTCGTCGTCAAACGCGCGCAGAAACCACGCGCCGTCCCAGCCGTCGGTGTTCAGCGCGTGAACCAGCCTTTTGGCATAGGCGGTCATCCTTTCCGCCTCGCGCGGGTTTCGCTTTCGCACGGTCGGCAGAAACCAACTGACGACGTGATAGGCAAACCAGCCGAGCCAAACGCTTTCACCCGCGCCGTTTTTGCCGATCCCGTTCAGTCCGTCGTTCCAGTCGCCGGAAAGGATCAGCGGTAGTCCGTGTTTCCCGGTACGGCGCATAACCAGCCGCACGGCGCGCAGACAGTGGTCGAACAGCGTGCCGGACTCTTCACTCTGCCACGCCGCTTCGTAAAGATCGTCCTGTTGAACCGGCGCATGACCCTCCAAGAACGGAACGACTTCGTCCCAAAGCGTTTCGTCCCCCGTATACGCGGCATAACGCGCCGCCAGCAAGGGCAAAAACAGCAGATCATCGCTGATATGCGTGCGCACGCCGGTAAACGGCGGATGCCACCAGTGCTGAACG
The DNA here is from genome assembly GCA_017964345.1 of Clostridia bacterium. Lineage (GTDB taxonomy): Bacteria > Bacillota > Clostridia > Christensenellales > QALW01 > UMGS1322. The sequence continues at coordinate 647 of JAGCSD010000022.1, read as the reverse complement.
TCGCCCTCGGCAAACTGGTGCGCCGCGCAGGAAAGAATGTGTCGGCGCACGGCGGCAGGATCGAGATAGAGCAGGGACAGACAATCCTGGAGTTGGTCGCGGAACCCGAACGCGCCGCCCGCCTGATAGAAGCCGCAGCGCCCCCACAGCCGCGCGGAGATCGTCTGATACATCAGCCAGTGATTGAACAGCACATCGAGTTTACGCTCCGGCGTACGGATCCGCACGCGGGAGAGCCTCTCTTCCCATAAGCGACGCGCTTCCGTAAGCCACTGCGCGGCGTCGCCCTCGTCGATGGCGCGGCGCAAGCGTTTCAGCTCCTCCGCGTCACGGGCAAAGCCGGTGTACAGGCGCACGCGCGCGGTCGCTTTCACACACAGCGCCAGCAAAGGCTTGCCGCCCTCGGAAGCGCAGAACGCGCCCTGCCGCACCGCCTGCGGATCCGACAGCGTGCCGTCGCCGAAAAAGGCGTATTCCGACGAAGCGTAGCAGGCGTCGCGCGCATACAGGAAATAATACGTTCCGTCTTTGACGGCGCAGAGCATTCCGTTTTCCGTGCGAACATCCGCAAACCGCGCGTCGTCCGCCGTTTCGCCCATAACGGGAAAGCACGCAAAATACATCGTCAGCGTGCGTTCCCGCGCGCC
>JAGCSD010000021.1 GCA_017964345.1 Clostridia bacterium | reverse complement strand
TTTTACCATTGCCGATTTTGTCGCCGACCGGCGCGCGCCCACACCGTCCGCGGCGGCGGAGATCGCCGTGTTTGAGTACGACGACGCGCAAGAGGAAGTTTTGTATGCTTTTCGCCGTATGGCTGATCTGACACAAGCGCATTTGATGCGCGCGAAAAACGATCTTTTGCGGCTTTCCGCGCCGTTTACCGATCCGCTGTCGCTGGTAAAACCGTATGAACAGCGGCGCGAAAAACTGACCGTCCGTCTGCTCGCGGCGGAGGAAAAAGGATGGGAAAAGCGGCAAAGCGATCTGACGCTACTGGCGGGAAAGCTCGATACGCTCAGTCCGCTGAAAGTTCTGAAACGCGGCTATGCCGTGGCAAAAAATACAGCGGGACACACTGTCAAAAGCGTTACGGAGGTCCGGGAGGGCGACCGTCTGTCGCTGACGCTTTCCGACGGGACTATTCTTACGGAGGTGGTAAAATCATGAAAGATATCGAATCTATGACGCTGGAAGAAACCATGGAAAAATTAGAGGACACGGTGGCAAAACTCGAAAGCGCCGCTTTGTCACTGGAAAAAAGCATGGAACTGTTCGAGATAGGCGTGAAATTGACCACGCACGCACAAGCGCTGTTGGATGGCTATACCAAGCGTATTACCGTCCTGAAAAAGGAAAATGACGCCTTGACGGAAGCAGAATGGGAGGCACCGGACGATGGCGGATTGGCTTGAAAAATGGGCGGGTTATACCCGCATGACGGAAGACGCGCTGAAAGCATATTTGCTTGACGACGACGCCATTCCCGTCAAATTGCGCGAAACAATGGCGTACAGCCTGTTTGCAGGAGGGAAACGTCTGCGCCCGGCGCTGGTGCTGGCTTCGTGTGAGCTGTGCGGCGGCGAAGCAAAAACGGCGCTGCCGTTCGCCTGCGGGATTGAAATGATCCATACGTATTCGCTGATCCATGACGATCTGCCCGCGATGGATAATGACGATTTCCGGCGCGGAAAACCGACATTACATAAGCAATTCGGCGAGGATCAGGCGATATTGACCGGGGATGCGCTTCTGCACGGCGCATTTGAAATCATGCTCGACGGATGTCATGATTTCACGGGCGTCAACGCGGTGCGTAGGATCGCACACGCATCCGGCATGCGCGGAATGAGCGCGGGGCAGTGGGTAGACGTCACGCTTACCGGAACCGGCTTTGACGAGGCGACCATGCGGTATATTCATCTGCACAAAACAGCGGACCTAATTCGCGGAGCAATCGGCGCGGGCGCCGATGTGGCGGGCGCTTCTAAGGAAATGCTTGCGCGTCTTGACACGTACGGGCAGGAGATAGGATACACCTTTCAGATCGTAGACGATGTTTTAGACGTGGAAGGGGACAGCGCGGAGCTTGGCAAGCGCGTCGGGAGCGACGAAGGCAACCATAAAACGACGTTTGTGACGCTGTTCGGACCGGACGGCGCGAAAGAACAAGCGCGTCTGCACACCGCGCGCGCTTTGGAGATGCTGGAACCGTTTGCGGAAAAAGGTAATTTTCTGCGCGAGCTTGCACTGTTTTTGCGGGACAGAAAGCATTGACTTGTCGGGAGGCTTTTGAAAAGCCCCCCGATTTTTTTACACGTAAAACAACGCGCGCCCCGCACCGGAACTTGTCATGGTATGCTTTTTCATTTTACAGGCACACTAAAACAGGGGTGAAACCGGTGAAAAAACAGACATTTCTCGCATTTGGTGCGGGTTGCCTTAACGGAATGTTCGGATTCGGCGGCGGGATGCTCGTCTTGCCGATGCTGACCGCGGTGCTTCAGGACGAAAAAGAGGCACAGCGCGCATCTGCGTTCTTTTTGCTTCCGCTTTCTTGTGTTTCCGCCGCCGCCATGCGCGGAGAAACGCCGGACGGAACCTGGATTTTATGCTTGGGCGCTCTGACGGGCGGTGCACTCGGCACCTTTCTCGCGTCGCGTATGCGCGCGGAAAGACTGAAGCTGATTTTTGCCGTTTTTTTGATCGCTTCCGGCGTGCGGATGCTGTGGTAGTGTTCTTCTTTTTTGCCGGTGCGCTTTCTTTTTTGCTTGCCGGTATGGGGCTCGGCGGCGGATTGTTGCTGGTGCCGATCCTGACCGTCTTTTTTCATATTCCCTCTGAAACCGCGCGGTATATGACACTTTTGGGATATCTGCCCGCGGCGGCGGCATCATCGGTGCGTGTTCTGCGCGTGCGCACGATGCGCGAGAAGATCGCCGTTCTGCTGCCCGCCGGATTTTTAGGCGTATTTTGCGGGATCGGGCTTGCCTCACGCTTTTCGGAAACACGCCTTCGCTCTCTTTTCGGAATCCTGATGATTCTCTATGGCGCCAAAATGCTTTTCTCCATGAAAAACAGGTTCTTTTTTTCCAAGAAATAGTATCTATCAGGCTCGGATTAAAAATTTTTTGTAAATTTTATCTAAAAAACAAAATTGCCTCTTCCATTTTGCGCAAATATATTATATAATATATAAAAATTATTTTCGTTTATTCGTGACCGCTTGCGCGGAACGATTTCGGAGGAGACAGATATGAGAAAGATCGCAATTATGGATGTGGGATCGAATAACGCCCGTTTGATTTTGGTGTATATCTATGAAAACGGCAGTTACCGCATCGTTGACCAGTTGAAGGAACCGGTCCGTCTGATTTCGGACATGGGGCATGATAATATCATCAAGCCGCGGCGGATCCAGCAGTTGATCAAAACGATACAGATGTTCAAACGTCTGTGCCGCGCCTGCGGCGTCAAGGAAGAAGAAATGTTTGCCTACTGCACGGCGGCGGTCAACCGCGCCGCCAATCAGCGCAGTTTCCTGGATGAAGTATACGCCACTACGCAAGTGTCGCTGACCGTGCTGTCCGGCGAGAAAGAAGCCACGCTTGTGTTCCAAGGCGTCATTAACACCATGGACATCGACAGCGGTCTGATCATGGACATCGGCGGCGGCACCACACAGTTGGTCCACTTTGAAAAACGGGCGATCCGCAATCTTGCCTGTCTGCCGTTCGGTACGGTCACGCTGACGGAGCTGTTCGGGCTTGCGGATCAGGTCAAGCAGGAGCAGATCGACGCGATCGAGGATTTCTACCGTCAGCAGCTGGAAGCGATTCCGTGGCTGACGGGACTGCAGGGACTGCCTCTGATCGGCGTGGGCGGCTCGTTCCGCAATTTGGGCAAGATCATGCGTATGAAAACCAAGCGCGATATCGGAACTCTGCACAATTATGCGATTCGCGTGCGGGAGATCGACGCGGTGTACGAGAATATGTGCAAGCTTGACCTCGACCGCCGCATGAAGATCAAAGGTCTTTCCAACGAGCGCGCCGACATCTTTTTAGCGGCGTTCGCGGCGATCAAGACGGCGGTGAAATATACCGAATGTTCGGAAATCTTTATCAGCTGCTGCGGCTTGCGCGAAGGCATCATGTTCGAACAGATGGATCCGCAGCTCACCAGTAAGCCGATCCCGCACGTGTTGGACGCGTCGCTTGCCAATGTGCTGGGGCTGTTCCAGGAGAACACCGATCACGCCAACACGGTGGCAAAGCTGTCCCTGATGATGTTTGAACAGCTGCGTCAGCTGCATAAATTGCCTAATTCTTATATGCGCATCATCAAAACGGCGGCTCCTCTGCACGATATCGGTTCCTCGATCAAATATCACGATCATCATAAGCATAGCTTTTATTTGATCCTCAATTCCAATATTTACGGACTGACGCATCGGGAGCATCTGCTCAGCGCGTTCGTGGCGCTGGCGCACCGCAAGGACGATGTGAAGAAAGAATGCCAGCGCTATGCCGAAATGATGGCGCCGGACGATTTGGCGTATATCTACCGCTTGGCGGTCCTGGTGCGCATTGCCGAGAGCTTTGACCGCGCCATGGACGGTATCATC
>JAGCSD010000005.1 GCA_017964345.1 Clostridia bacterium | reverse complement strand
GACATTTTTACGAGGACGGACGGTTTACCGCTTATTGTGATATAGCAAAGGTCGAAACCGTTTGCGGCGACGATACGGAAACCGCGTGCCGGCGCATACGCGAAAAGCTGATCGCGGGTGTGGAAAAACGCCTTGTTTCGGACGCGAAAGTAGGGTTTTTGCTTTCCGGCGGCCTGGATTCTTCTCTTGTCTGCGCGATTGCCGCAAAGAAAAGTCAACGTCCGATCCGCACATTCGCCATCGGCATGAGCGAGGACGCGATCGACTTGAAATACGCGCGCCGGGTCGCGGACTTTATCGGCGCCGAACACACGGAAGTGTTTATGACGCCCGAGCAAGTGATCGCTTCGCTTGAAGACGTGATTCATCTGCTCGGCACCTTTGATATCACGACGATCCGCGCCAGTATGGGGATGTACCTTGTCTGCAAGGCGATCCGCGAAACCACCGATATTCGCGTTTTGCTTACCGGTGAGATCTCCGACGAGCTTTTCGGCTACAAATATACCGATTTCGCGCCGAGCGCGGAAGCCTTTCAGTCGGAAGCCGAAAAGCGGGTGCGTGAATTGCATATGTATGACGTGCTCCGCGCCGACCGCTGCATTTCGGTGAACTCTCTGGAAGCGCGCGTACCGTTTGGCGATCTTGACTTCGTGCGGTATGTGATGAGCCTTGATCCCGCCATAAAAATCAACCGTTACGGCAAAGGAAAATATTTGCTTCGCCATGCTTTTGAGGGGCTTTCCTATCTTCCCGATGACATCTTGTGGCGTGAAAAAGCGGCGTTTTCCGATGCGGTAGGTCATTCGATGGTGGATTATTTGAAAGAATACGCCGAGAGCAAATACACCGACGAAGAATGCGCGGCGCGGTGCCGGCAATACGATTATGCACCTCCGTTCACAAAGGAATCCCTGCTCTACCGAGAAATTTTTGAAAAGTACTATCCCGGGCAGGCGGAAATGATCGTCGATTTCTGGATGCCAAACAAAAATTGGGAAGGCTGTAACGTAAATGATCCGTCGGCGCGCGTGCTTTCCAATTACGGCGACAGCGGAAAATAAGAAAGGAGTGGGTTTGTATGACAAAGTATATCTTCGTAACAGGCGGCGTAGTATCAGGTTTAGGGAAAGGCATTACGGCGGCGTCGCTCGGCAGACTCTTAAAAGCGCGCGGACTGAAAGTCGCCGCCCAAAAGCTCGACCCGTATATCAACGTGGATCCCGGTACTATGAGTCCGTATCAACACGGTGAAGTCTATGTAACCGAGGACGGCGCGGAAACCGACCTGGATCTCGGGCACTACGAACGCTTCATTGACGAAGATTTGAACAAGTACTCCAATCTGACCACCGGAAAAGTATACTGGAACGTGCTGAACAAGGAGCGCCGCGGTGAATATCTCGGTTCCACCGTACAAGTCATTCCGCATATCACCAATGAGATCAAGAATTTCGTCTATAACGTCGGCAAACATTCCGACGCCGATGTCGTCATTACCGAAATCGGCGGTACCATCGGGGATATAGAATCACAACCTTTCATTGAGGCAGTGCGGCAGATTTCACTGGAGGTGGGGCGCGAAAACAGCCTGTTTATTCATGTAACGCTCGTTCCCTATCTGCACGGTTCAGAGGAACATAAAACCAAACCGACCCAGCATTCCGTTAAGGAACTGCAAGGAATGGGCGTGAACCCGAATATCATTATTCTGCGCTGTGACGAGCCGCTTGAGCCGTCCATTTTCGAAAAAATATCCCTGTTCTGCAACGTCAAAGCGGACTGCGTGATCGAAAACATCACCCTGCCGAACCTGTACGAAGCGCCGCTGATGCTCGAAAGATCAAACTTTTCCTCCGTCGTATGCCGTGAGCTCGGCATCAAAGCGCCCGCGCCCGATCTTGCCGACTGGGAAACGCTCGTCGCGCGCATTAAATCCCGCCCGTACACCGTGCATATCGGACTGGTCGGTAAGTATGTGGGACTGCACGACGCCTATCTCTCGGTTGCGGAGGCCATGCGGCACGCCGGCTATCATTTCAACACGCATATCAAAATTCATTGGATCGATTCCGAAAATATCACCGCCGCGACCGCGGAAGAAACGCTCGGAAACCTTGACGGCATTATCGTGCCGGGCGGCTTCGGCAGCCGCGGCATTGAAGGTAAGATTGCGGCGGCACAGTACGCGCGCGAAAAGAGTATTCCCTATTTCGGTATCTGCTTGGGCATGCAGATCGCCGTAATCGAATTTGCCCGACACGCCGCCGGTATTTCTGACGCTAACTCCGGCGAATTTGACGAGCAATGCAATCACAAGGTCATCGACTTTATGCCCGGGCAAAGCAATGAAGTCGACAAAGGCGGCACACTTCGCCTCGGCGCCTATCCCTGCGATATTCAGTGCGGCACTACGATGGAAAAATGCTACGGCATGAAGCGGATCAGCGAGCGTCACCGGCACCGTTATGAATTCAATAACGATTACCGGGATACTATGACGCGGGCAGGGCTTACTTTAAGCGGGTTCTCCCCCGACGGACTGCTGGTGGAAACCGTAGAGCTGACCGATCGCCCGTTCTTTGTCGGCGTGCAGTACCACCCCGAATTCAAGTCCCGCCCGAACAAGCCGCATCCGCTCTTTATGGGATTTATCGGCGCGGCATTTGAAAAAAGCAAACAGAAATGAAAGACCGCCTTACCATTCGGCGTTATCCGAGCGGTAAGGCGGTTTTCTTATTTCATTCAGCGAAAATACTCTACCGCGGAAGCAAACAGTTTCATATCATATTCGCCCGGTACGTTTTTGTAGAGATTGCTTCCGACGCGTTCACTATGCCCCATTTTCCCGAAAACGCGTCCGTCGGGCGAGGTGATGCCCTCAACCGCGCAGAGCGAGCCGTTAGGGTTAAAGGCGATATCCATGGACGCTTGACCGTCAAAATCCACATATTGCGTGGCGATCTGCCCGTTTTGGATCAAGGTGCGAAGCAAGGCTTCATCGGCAAGGAACCGACCTTCACCGTGAGAGATCGGCACCTGTACGATGCTTCCGACCGGACAGAGCCGCAGCCACGGCGAAAGATCGGACGCGACGCGCGTGCGTACAATGCGGGACTGATGCCGTCCGATGGTGTTAAAGGTCAACGTCGGGAAAGAGGCGTCGGCATCCGATATTTTGCCGTATGGCACCAAACCCAGCTTGATAAGCGCCTGGAAGCCGTTGCAGATACCGAGCATCAATCCGTCCCGTTTTTCAAGCAGGTTTTGAACGCCCTCCCTGATCGCCGGATTACGAAAAAACGCCGTAATGAATTTCCCGCTTCCGTCCGGCTCGTCCCCGCCGGAGAAGCCTCCGGGGATCATGATACACTGTGCCTTCTCCACTTCCCGCGCAAATTCATCCACACTGTTTTGAATGTCGTCGGCAGAAAGATTTCGTACCACGAAGATCCGCGTGTCGAACCCGGCGTCGCGCGCCACCTTAGCGCTGTCATATTCACAGTTTGTGCCGGGAAACGCCGGGATCAGAACGCGGGGCTTCGCCGATTTGACGGCACAGGCTTTCGCGGGCGCGGCGGGGTAAGAAAGGGTCT
>JAGCSD010000204.1 GCA_017964345.1 Clostridia bacterium | reverse complement strand
GTCAGGATCGATGCGTTCTTCTCCCGCGCCAAGCGAATCAGCTTTTCTTCACGGGAAGACAAGTCCTTATAGTCCTCATCGGAGATCAGCGCGCCCTGCTCCTGCAGTTTCACGGCTTCATCCAGTCCGAGCCTGCCGCGCGTGCGCTTTTTGGCGTCCTCCGAATCCGCCAAGTGTGTGACTTCCTCCAGCACGAACTTGGGCAGGACTACCGGAGCCGGCAAAAATCCGCTTTTGAGCAGATCGCAGGCGCGTCCGTCGATCAAAATGCTGGTATCGAGCAGGGTGCCGCCCTGCGCGGGCGCGGGCTGACCGGGCAGCTTGACGTCATTGCGGCGCAAAAGCGCGATACGCACGCCGAGCGTGCCGCAGATCACATAAATCAGCGCGTTGATGCCCAGCACCAGAATTTCATTGCTGATACCGCGGAAAATACTGCTGATCAAAAACGCCGCTAAAAAGCCGACAAGCAATCCGACAACGGCAAGCAGTAGATCTTTGGCGGGCATTTCCTTGGCGTTTTTGGTCAAATGCGTCATCCCGTTGTGGATAGCGTCCGCCGCGGGACGTCCGACAAAATAGCCGATGAGCGTCATCACGGAGATCAAGGCGATCTCGATGGTGATGTCCGCCCAGCCGAACAACGTAATGTTGCCGGTGCCGAGAATCATCACCAGCAGTTTCCACGCCCAATAGCCCAGCGCGCCGCCAATCGGAGCAAACAAAAAACGAATAATTTTTTTCATGGCTTTTCTCTTTCTAAAAAGGATAAGGCGCCGAACACGTGTTCGGCAAACGACAGTTTCACACCTTCCACCGGGGCAAGCCCCCGTTTGTTGCCTTTAGGCAGAACCACGGTTTTCACGCCGGCGCGCGCGCATTCTTCCACACGCTGGCGCGCACCCGATACGGCGCGCAGTTCGCCTGTCAGCCCCACTTCTCCTAAAAAAACCGTTTGGGGCGGAAGCGGTTTATTGCGGAACGCCGAGGCAACGGCGGCGATCAGCGGCAAGTCCAGCGCCGGCTCGTCGATACGCAGACCGCCCGCGATATTGACGTACACATCCTGGTTATACAGCGCGTATCCGAGGCGTTTTTCCAACACGGCGAGCAACGTGACCATGCGGTTATAATCCACGCCGCTGCCCACACGGCGCGGGTTGCCAAAGCCCGACGCGCCGGTCAATGCCTGAATTTCCACTAAGACCGGGCGTGTTCCCTCCATAGAGCACATCGTCGCGGTACCCGGGACCGGTTCACTGCGCTGAGAGAGAAAGATCTCCGAGGGATTGTCCACGTCCGTCATACCCTTTTCGGTCATTTCGAACACGCCGATCTCATTGGTGGAGCCGAAACGGTTTTTGTTCGCGCGCAGAACGCGGAACGCGGAGTTTTTCTCTCCTTCAAAATACATCACGGTGTCCACGATATGCTCCAATACCTTCGGACCGGCAAGCGTTCCCTCCTTGGTGACATGCCCGACGACCAGCACCGTGATATTCTCCTCTTTAGCAAGACGCATCAGACGGGACGCACATTCCCTTACCTGAGAAACCGTACCCGGCGCGGACGACAAATACGGTGCGTCCACCGTCTGACTGGACGCCACGATCGCCAGGCGAGGACGGTGCGCGGCAAGCGCCGCACAGATTTCGTCCATATCCGTTTCCGTCAAAAGCAGAACGTTCTCCTCCCGACAGGCAAGCCGGTCGGCGCGGGACTTGATCTGATGGGCGGATTCCTCCGCCGAAATGTAGAGCACCGGTTCGGTTTTCGAAACATAGCCGCACGTCTGCAAAAGCAAAGTGGATTTGCCGATGCCCGGATCACCGCCGACGAGAACGATACTGCCCTGTACCAATCCGCCGCCGAGAACGCGGTCAAGCTCGCGGCTTCCGGAAGAAAACCGCGCAAACCGCGCCGTTTCCACATCTTTTAATATCTGCGGCGCGCGGGACGGCGCCGTGCGCGCCGGTGTGCGCTTCTGTACCGTGGGCGCGGGCGCCGCTTCTTCGCTTAAGGTGCCCCAACTGCCGCAAGAGGGACATTTTCCGAGCCATTTCCCTGCCTCATATCCGCACTCGGAGCAAATGTATACGCTTTTTCCCTTAGCCATGATACTGCCTTTCCACCGTTGCCGTCGCCTGCGCGGCAATGCCTTCGCCGCGTCCGGCAAAGCCCAAATGTTCCGGCGTAGTGGCGGCAACGTTCACACGCTCCTCCGGCAGATGAACGGTCTCGGCGATACGCGTCCGCATGGCGGCCATATACGGCGCCAGCTTCGGCTTCTGCGCGATGACGATCGCGCTGATATGCCAGGGCGTATACCCCGCCGCGCGTAATTTTTCACATACCGCTTCCAAGAGATGCAGACTCGACGCGCCCGCATAGTGCGGATCGGTGTCCGGGAAATGCTGACCGATATCACCCATTCCCGCGGCGCCGAGCAGCGCGTCCATAACGGCGTGAACCAGCACATCCGCGTCGGAATGTCCATCCAGCCCCTTCTCGTACGGCACGTCCACTCCGCCCAAGATCAGCTTGCGCCCCGTTTTCAGGCAATGCGCATCATACCCGATGCCCGTAAAGCGATCCGGGGGCATCATAAAATCCTCCCGTGTGGTGATTTTTTTGTTCCGGTAGGAGCCTTTCGTCATAAGCACCTTGCCGCCCCACGCCTCAAACGCGGCGGCGTCATCGGTAAACGCGGTGCCGCACGCGCGGTATGCCGCCAAGATCTCGGCAAGCAGGAACCCTTGCGGCGTTTGCGCCGCCCAGAAACGTGCGCGGTCGGGCGACGACGCTATGGAACCGTCCTCTTTGACTTCCTTCAGCGTGTCGGTCACGGGCACGCCTGCCACACAGCCCCTGCCGGGCGCGATACCGGCTATCACGCGTGAAATCGTGTCCGCGTCCGCGAACGGACGCGCGCCGTCGTGAATCAGCACCGTGTCCGCCTGTCCTTTTAACGCTTCCAGCGCCGCCAGCACCGAGGCGCCGCGGGTTTCTCCGCCGCGCACAAGCGTCACCCGATCGCCGAGCAAGGCGCGCATGGTTTCTTTTTCTTCCTCCCGCACCGCCGCGCAAACCAGATCGATCCGCGGGTGTGAAAGGAACGTCCGCGCTGTGCGCAGGATGACCGGTTCACCGCCAAGCGGCGTCAGAAGCTTGTTTTGCGCCAGTCCCGTGCGGCTGCCCGTTCCCGCCGCAGGGATCACCGCGGCGATCAAGTCACTTCCTCCGCCATCGGACTCATCGCCGCGCGCGCCGCCTTTTCATCGTCATACAACACGCGGAACTTCACCGTTTTTTCTCCGAAAGTCAGGTTCAGTACGTCGCCGGGCTTGACCTGATAACTTGCTTTCAGCACGCGCCCGTCCAGCATGACGCGCCCGGCGTCGCACGCGTCGCCCGCCACCGTGCGCCGCTTGATGATGCGGGAAAGCTTCAAAAACTTATCCAATCTCATTCTGTTTCGTCCTTGTTTCGTTTTTCCTGAAAAAACTCCGTCAGAATCGCTCCGCATTCTTCTTCCATCACGCCGCCCAAGACTTCGGTGCGATGGTTGAATCGCGCGTCGCTGCACAGGTGATACAGTGTGGTGCAGCAACCCGCCTTTTGGTCATAGGCACCGAACACCACGCGATCCACACGGGCGTTCAGAATCACGCCCGCGCACATCGGACACGGCTCCAGCGTCACATACAGTGTACAGCCCGTCAGTCGCCAAGAGCCGAGCGTTTTTGCCGCACGGCGCATGGCAAGCAGTTCCGCGTGCGCCGTGGGATCCTGCCGACTCTCGCGCAAATTGAATCCGCGCGCGATCACGCGTCCGTCTTTGACTACCACCGCGCCGACCGGTACTTCCCCGTGCCGCGCCGCCGCCTGTGCCTGCCGCAGGGCAGCGCGCATAAAACCATAATCGATCTCAGTCCAATTCGTCATATTCAAACCCGGGTGCGTCGGGCATCGGGGTGGCGTTTTCATCCGGTGCGCCGGGCGTCGGAGTCGTGTTTTCGTCATCCTGTAATTCAAAATTCCATTGTGACGGGTCCGCCAAGTACAGCGGTACCGCCGAAAGCGAACGCCATGCATCTACGATCTCCTGTGGGCTGTAGGGAATCTCCTTTCCGCTGGCAATCTTCAGCGCAGGCTTTTCCGCCGTTTGAATAAACCACTGATGCGCTTCCACCGCGGCGCAGAAGTCCGGACGCAGTCCGTTTTCCACCACGGCATAACTGCTCGACTGCGAAACGCCGAGCGCCATGGTATAAGAAAGCCCGCCGTCATTCTGTCCGAACGACCAGTCCACCGTATAACCTATGCCCGAGTAGACCGCCATAACGGCAAAGGCGGTTTGATCGCACAGTGTACGCACCGCCTGCGCCTCGGAAGTTTCAAAAGGTGTGCCGGGGTAAAGCGCGCAGGACGGCTGTACGAAAACCGTGCCGAAAGATACCGTGCCGGCACCGAAATTCAACGCCACTTCCACGCCGGAACCGTTGGCGTTCCACGCGCGGATGCCTTCGCTGAACGCGGGAATCTCGGTGATCTGCCCGGCTTCTACATCGCTTTGCAAAATAGCCAGCACGCCGCCGAGCTTGTCCTCCGGTACGGAAGCCATTCCGTGCAGACAAAGCTCCACTCCATCGGGATTGAGCATCGGCACAAAATACAGGCATGCCTGATCCAGCACTTCCTGATACGTCTTGCCGCGAAAACGCGACGTCGTGTCCGCCAAATACGTTTCGATCTGCTTCATCATCACAAGGCTCATACCGTATTCTCCACCGCGCACGCCCGCGAGCAAGAGGATTTTATGCTCCGCTTGTTCATTGCCGATACGCAGGCAAACGATTTCGCGCCCGAATGCCGTGGTTCCGATAGTCAGACGCGTCAGGCGATCCGGATATTTTTCCGCCAAGCTCGCCGCATTCTGTGTCAAGAGCGCATAGCCGTATTCCGTGTTCGCCTGTGCCGCGCCCGACGGTGTCGCATTCGCCTCAGACGTGCCCGTATCCGGATCCGGCGGCGCACCTGTTGTCGGCATTTCCGTCGCCTGCCCGTCCGGCGTCAGTTCGGATCCGTCATCCGTCAAGGGTACCACATTGCCGACCGGCTTCAGAATTTCCCGATACGGCGTCGGCGTCGGCGCGGCGGACGCGGTCGGCGTAGGATCGTCGCTCCGCTCGCGTGTCAGCAGAATGCCAACCAGGGCGATCACGGCAACGGCAAGCGCCGCCGTCAGTAAAATAATCCAGTTTCTTTTCGACATAATAAATACTCCTCATTTATGATACGGTTCGTGATGCAGAATCCGAAAAGCCCGATAGAGCTGTTCCAACAGCACGACACGCGCCAAAGAATGTGTAAAGGTCATATTGGAAAGGGAAAGTACCGCGTGCGCCTGTGACAGCGCCTCGCGCGGAAACCCGAGCGAACCGCCGAGCAGGAACGTAACCGGTCCCTGTTGCTGCCATGCGTCCAGACGCTGTGCCAAGGCTTCGCTGGTCAACTTTTCACCCGAGGCGTCCAAAAAGATCAACACGTCCCGCGCGCCGATCTGCCGGCGCTGGCGTTCCCATTCTTTCGTTATGGCATTTTGCCTCTGTGCGTCCGAAAGCGTCTGCGGCACCGGCTCGTCCGCTGTTTCGACCAACTCCACCCCGCCGTAGCGCGTCAGACGTTTCAGAAATTCCTTCTGTGCAGGCTCATACATAGTCTGCAGTTTGCCCACTGCGATCAGCCGTGTTTTCATACCACGTTCAGCAGTCCCCACGTGACCGCCATGGAAAACACATTGACAAGGACGAAGCCCGTCCAGCCCAGCACATAGGCGACCGTTTCGCCCTTTCTTTGGCGCGGCATCTGCCGGGGATAGCGCATATCGGAAACAAACGGGGCTCCAAAGCTGCGTCTGTTTTTCTTTCTGGTATAGAAGATAAATAGGATCAACAGCGCGGCTCCCGCCGTGAACAGACTGCCCGTAACGGCAAGGAAAAGCGAGTGATTGCCGCTCAGCCGTTCAAAGTACACATGAATAGGCGGATACACCAGCAGGCACGACAGCGCGTTAAGCGTAAAATGCATTACCGTGCCCGCCAACAGGGAATCCGTCACGATCGTAACCGTACCCAACAGAATCCCAATCAGGAAAGTATAAACCAACTGTTCCAAATTGCCGTGCATAACCGCAAACGCCAGGGACGACAACAGCACTGCTTTTACAGGCGAAATACGTTCAAACGCACGCAGAACAAACCCGCGGAAGAAGATTTCCTCACAGATGGCAGGCAATCCGCACAGAATCACCAGTTCAAACAAAAGTTGTGACAGCGTCTGCGCCGAAAGCATATCGAGTTCCGTTTCCGCGGACGGACCGAGAATACCGGATATCTGCTCGACGAACAGAGTGTTTTCAATCTGCGCAAACAGGAAGATTCCCGCCGAAATCGCCGCCAGTGTCAGCACTTGAAAAGCGTCGATCGTTTTATGCAGGCGCAGCGTTGCGCGCATATCTTTTTTGGCTATGAACAAAATAAACAACGGAATGATCAGCACATAAAAGAACTGCGACAGGACCGTCAGGAACATCGTATACCCGAATTTCGTACGAAACAGCGTATCCTGATAAAACTGAACGCCAGACATCAGCACGGCAGCCGTCCCGACGAACTGCATCGACGCAATGCCCACCGCCGCCTGCCATTTCTTCGGAAAACGCCGATCGTCAAAACAAGCGCGCGCGATCTGTTCCGCCGTATTGTTATATCCCGGTTGTTCCATGCATATCTCCTTTAGCGCGCACCCGACGGTTTCCGTATAAAACGCACCTACCGCATACATTTTGATACTATTATAGTATACCATAAAGAAAAACTTTTTGCACGTTTTTTTTACACGCATTTTTTAACTTGACAAAGTGTGCCGTTTCGTTTATACTGAAAGCACTCTTTTATATCATTCTTATCTTAAAAGGAACCAACCATGAATCAAGCCGATTTTTCCTCCATGAAACTCTCGGAACTCCGTGAATTTGCCGCTATCGCCGGCGTGGAACTGCCCGCCGGAGCGCGCAAAGCGGAGATCGTATCATTTTTGCAGAAACAGCAGGAAAAGGCTCTCAGCGAACCCGTTTCGCCGCCGGTAACCGAGCCGGATGACGAAAAAGAAGCCGAAGAAATAAAGGAAGAAAAAATCAATCCCGCCGCGGGCGAACTGTTGGCTTCCGGCGAGTGCGGCGATTGCTGCGGTGTGCTGGATGTTCTCAGCGACGGTTTCGGCTTTCTGCGCTGCGGTCCATTCTCTTTTGCCAAAAAGGGAATGCAAAAGGACGTGTATGTGTCCATTGCGCAGATCCACCGTTTCAAACTGCGCACAGGAGATAAAATCGCCGGAAAAACGCGTCCCCCGCGCGACGGTGAAAAATATGCCGCCCTGCTCTACGTGTCCGCCGTCAACG
>JAGCSD010000203.1 GCA_017964345.1 Clostridia bacterium | reverse complement strand
GAGCGTCCCGAGGAAGTGACCGATATCGCGCGTTCGATCCAAAGCGACGTGCTCTATTCCACCTTTGACGAAATGCCCGAAAATCATGTGCGCGTAGCGGAATTGGTGCTGGAGCGCGCCCAGCGCTTGGTGGAACACGGCAAGGACGTGGTCATTTTGCTTGACAGCATCACACGCCTGACGCGCGCGTACAACATGACGATCACGCCCACGGGCAAAACGCTTTCCGGCGGCATCGATCCCGGCGCGCTCTATAAGCCGAAAAAATTCTTCGGCGCGGCGCGCAACGTGGAAGGCGGCGGCAGTCTGACGATCCTTGCCACAGCGCTGGTGGAAACCGGTTCGCGCATGGATGATATCATTTACGAGGAGTTTAAGGGAACCGGCAACAGCGAACTGCATTTAGACCGTCATTTGGCGGAAAAACGCATCTATCCCGCCATCGACGTTAACCGTTCCGGCACGCGGCGCGAAGAATTGTTGCTTTCGCCCGCGGAGCTCGACGCGGTATGGCGGTTGCGTAAACTGTTTGCCGACCGCAGTAACGAACAGGCGGCGGAGCAGTGGCTTTCCACGCTCTCTCACGCCGGAACCAACGCCGAGTTCGTCCGAAACGTCCTGAGCCATACGGGCAAGCGGTGACCCTCAAAGGGGAATCCTCCGCGTTATGATCGCCTTCCCGGCAGGTTTAAGGTCCGGTATCTACTTCGCGTAGATTACATGCCTTTTTAATTTTCATTTCTCGTTTTATCGAGTGATATTTACAAAAAAGGAGCGGCTATTCTGATTCAACAGCACGCTCTTTTTCTATATACCCTTACGCTTGTTCCTTGCTTTTCATTTGTCCTCGGTTTTTCAGACAAGTACCTACAGCACTCTTATCTCTTATGTGCCTTCAACAGATCCAGTGCATCTTCTCGTGCCCGCTCGTCCGCGCCTCGCGCCGCCGTAAGCAATAACGCCTCCTGTTCATCCAGTATCCTGATTGCTGGTGGCTGCCGTCCCGTCAACTCATCAAGCGATATCCCATAAAGGTCCGCCAACTTAATCAAAATCTCTAAAGAAGGTTGCCGCACACCTGTTTCATACCGAGAATATACAACTGGAGAACAGAACAGTCGTTCCGCAACTTCCTTTTGCGACCATCCGCGGCGCAGTCGGTATTCTTTAAGCTGCATCGCTTCCACCTCCTCCACTATGATTATATATTACCGTTTCGGCAGGTGTCCATTTCCTTTATGGCAACTATTTCTCTTGTTATACTACCAATTTGGAAGTTCTATAAGTTATTCTACTCTCCTTGTCTCCGTGATTTCTTGCAAAATTATTTCCACAATGGAAACTATTTGTTGACAAAATACCTATTTGGTATTATAATTCATATGTCTGTTTTTTTATCACTATCCGCTATGGAAAATTTACCGTAAGCCGAAAATGAGATCCTGCAATCTCATTTTACATAACTAAAAAACGGAGGGAACTATGTCAAACGTCAAAACTTTCGGGTGCGCATCATGCGGCGCACAGCTGAATCTCAACAATGTACGAAACGGTCAAGTCGCCTGCGAATACTGCGGCTCAATCAACCTGATCGAAAGAATCACACAGAACGCGCAAATTTTGGACAAGCAAAACATCAATTCGGGTTTTGAATTGATTGCAACAAAAGCGGTACTTCACCGGCGCATTCTGAACATCCTTGCCCAAGAACCGTTCGCCCCTCTTGATGTGTTTGAAAATGTCAAGATCATCAAAGAAGAACGCATCTGTCTGCCCGTTTTCATGTACTCTGTTTCCGCTACCGCGAATTTCATGTTCGAGCAAGGAATCGAAAAAAAGAGACAGGAACCCTACAGTACAAAAAAAGGCATAAAATACCGCACGGTCACCTATACCGATTGGATGCCGCAGACTAGCGCCGTTTCGGTGACGGGCGTCTATTTTTCGCCCGGTTCCAAAGCCTACTCTAAGCTCTTCGCCGATTTCTCCCGTCACCTTGACGTCAGCGGTCTGATCGACGTGGAGGAACTGCAATTTCCGTCCGACGTTATCATGCTTGAGTTCAATTATCCGATGGCGGCATCGTATGCCGAATACGTCGATCCGTTGGTTGAATCCGCCATGAAGCAACGTGCCGAATCTGCCCTTGCCGGCAGAAAATGGCGTAATGGTCAAATGCAAGGTACGAGCGCGCGCAAAGACGAAGTGCAGAGGGTGTATTATCCGTTCTATCATATTATTTACGAATACAATGAGCAGTCGTATGATGTTTATGTGTCCCATGACGGCAATCATGTGCACTATGATCGAACCGTGATTGATCCCAATCGTCAGGCGAAAGCTCAGCAATTCCAAGACGCCATTGCGAGTATCAAAACGAAAGGTATCGGACGGTGGATCGGTCTGATAGCAGGTGGGCTCGCTCTCAGCATGATCATTATATCGCTGTTTGCGGTATTGGCAGAGTCTATTGATAATCTGGCAATCGACGCAATAGGTTTTGTTAGCGGCATGCTTCTTTTTTCCGCAGCGATCGTCTTTCCTCTCATTCAGATCATAAAACTCAAGAAAAATTCTAATCAACTAAAAGCGGCAGAAAGAGCCAAGCTTGGTAGATATATGAAGGAGTATACGGACAGGCGCGACGTATTTCTGGACAAAAAAGTCGCGCTTCACGGCATTTACGAAAGCGTATCCGGAGATGCCTCCGCATTTATCCTTGATTGAGAAAAACGTTTTCTTATCCTGATTGCATAAATCCCCCCGCCCCTGTTCATACTTCGGACAGGGGTGTTTTAATGGAAAAATATCTGATCCTGCTTCTCCTTTTGGTTTTGCTCTGCGCGTCAACACTGCTTTTCCCCATTTGGGGGCATCAGGCGGAGCGCACCTTTCTCGTCTGCCCCGCGTCCACGCCCGCGTCGGTTTTGCCTCAAAACAGCTCCATCTGGCAAACGCGCGAGTATACGCTCTTTCTGCTGGAAGATGACGACCTGTCCCTCGCCTGCCGTCTGCCGCGCAGCCGCACGGTACGGGAATATTTTTTGGAAAACACGCATACGGTTGTGGCGGGAAACGCTATGATGCAGGTATGTGTCTGCGCCACGCACGTCCGATGCGGCGTGCCGTACTTAATCGATTGAGGTGTGCCATGGAACATGTTAAGCTGATCGCTTCTTCACTTGTCGCCCTGTTTTTACTGCTTGCCGCCCGATGGGTTTTGACCGACGCGAAAGCTTCCCCCGCGCTTACGGGTTCCCCTGCCGAACCGGTTATCGCCACAGCGTCCCCCGCGCCTGCCCAAACGCCGGTGTCCGTTCAAACGCCGCTTCCCACGATAACACCATCCGCGCGCGCTATCCGCGTCAACAGCGCCGGTACCATCGAAGAAATGGACGAAACCGCTTATCTCATCTGCGTGGTGGCGGGAGAAGTTTCACCGCTGTATCATCCCGAGGCGCTCAAAGCGCAGGCGGTGGCGGCACGGACGTATCTCTATTACAAAATGAACGGCGGCGGCTGTGTGGGCGGCGGTGACATCTGCACCGCCT
>JAGCSD010000202.1 GCA_017964345.1 Clostridia bacterium | reverse complement strand
GTATCGGGATGTACCTCGCCCAAGGTTGCGATCACGCGCCCTTTGACGCTTGCCGTTGCCTGCCTGCCCGGGTGCAGGAACGGCTCGTTTGCTCGCTGATAGTCCGCTTTGATATGAAAATGCGTCAAAACCGCCTCTACAACGGCTTTGAGCGTAAAGAAATCCTCTTTTTCACCCAAAAACCCGATCGCGAGCGCGGGACGCTCCTCCGGTTGCTCGGTCACCGGCAACGCTTTAGGCAAAAACAGGCGGCTGACCTCAAACAGGCGCATTTCCTTCGCTCCGCGGCTGACATTGAGCGCCATGACGGACAGCATGGACGAATACAGTTGTGTGCGCATGATGCTGTAGTCTTCGCCCAGGGGGTTCAGCAGACGAACCGTGTTTTCGCTTGACAACCCGAGCAGATCGTATGATTTTTGCGAAATGAACGAATAGGTGGCGATCTCGCTTGCGCGGCAGGAAAGCAGGACGTCCTTGACCGCGTCGGTCAGAAGACGTTCGCGCGTTTTGGTGCCGCGCGTCAGCGCGCCGGTGAGCGGACGGGATCGAATATGATCGTACCCGTATACGCGGATGATCTCTTCGGCAATATCCGCGGCGCCTTCCATGTCGTCGCGGCGGGGCGGGATCACACAAGTCAGGTTGTCGCCGTCGAGCGTGTTTTCAATGCCCAGGCGCGTCAGGATCTCGCAGATCGTTTTATCCGGCACGCGCACGCCGAGCAACTCTTGCAGGCGCGTCAGCGTGGTAACGACCGTACGGTTTTCCGGCAGAGATTCGTAAACGTCGGGATTCCAGCTTGTCACGTCGCCGGCGTCCAATTCGTCGATCAGCGACAGCGCGCGGTCGAGCGCATAGCGCGACGAAAGCGCGTCCACGCCTTTTTCAAACCGGGAGCTGGCTTCGGTGCGAATACCCAGAGTTCGTGCGGTTTTGCGGATATTATCACGACGGAACTTGGCGGATTCAAAGAAAATTTCCTTTGTTGTTTCCTTGATTTCACTGTTTTCGCCGCCCATTACGCCGGCAAGTCCGATGGCGCGTTCGCCGTCGGCGATCACGAGCATTTCGCCATTCAGCGTATGCTCTTTGCCGTCAAGCGTGGTCAGCTTTTCGTTTGCAAGCGCACGGCGTACGCGGATCGTGCTTTGAGCGATATCCGCAGTATCGAAGGCGTGCATCGGCTGACCGGTTTCGAGCATCACGAAGTTGGTAATATCCACAATGTTGTTGATTGGGCGCATCCCGGCGGAAAGCAAACATTCCTGCATCCATTTAGGCGAAGGCGCGATGCGGATATTCTCCACGCTTGCGCCGACGTAGCGCGGACAAAGATCGTAATCTTCGACCACGACCTTGATCGGCGTTTTCGCGTCTTTTTTGACCGTGTAACGCGTTTCGGGCAGATGAAAATCCTTTCCCAGACACACCGCGATCTCGCGCGCGAGTCCCAACACGCAGTTGCAGTCGGGGCGGTTGGCGGTCACGGAGAAGTCGATCACACAATCGTCAAGTCCCAATACCTCATTCATATCGGTGCCGGGCGCCCATTTGTCCTCTAAGATCAAGATGCCGTATACGTCCGCGCCGGGATAGTCCGTGCCGGCAAGACCGAGTTCTTCGCCGGAGCAAAGCATACCGCCGCTCTCCACGCCGCGCAGTTTGCCTTTTTTGATGTGCGTGCCGCCGGGCAGGAATGAGTCGTGCAGGGCGGCGGGTACGAGCGCGCCGACAAAGACGTTCTGCGCGCCGGTGACGATCTGTACCGGCTCGCCGCTTCCGCAATCCGTTTGGCAGATCCATAAATGATCGGAATCCGGGTGTTTTTCCATGGAGATCACACGCGCGGCGACCACGTTCCGCATGACCGCGCTTTTTTCCATGCTCTCCACTTCAAACCCCTGGAGCGTCATGCGCTCGCACAGTTCTTCGGGCGTGACGTCCACGTCCACATAGCGTTTCAGCCAATGATATGAAATCAACATTTCTCGCGCCCTCCTTACCGAAATTGCTTCAAAAACCGCACGTCGTTCTCAAACACAAGACGAAGGTCGGGAATTTTGAAGCTGGTCGTCGTGATGCGGTCGATACCGATGCCGAACGCGAAGCCGCTGTAGACTTCGGGATCGATGCCGCATTCACGCAGTACGTTCGGATGCACGAGCCCGGCGCCGAGGATCTCGATCCAGCCGGTGCCCTTACACACGCGGCAGCCCTTTCCGCCGCATTCGGAGCAGGTCAGATCGACCTCCACACTCGGTTCGGTGAAGGGGAAGTACGACGGACGGAATTTGATTTTCGTGTCCTTGCCGTACATCTCGCGCGCGAACTCTTCCAGTACATATTTCAAGTGACAAAGATTCACGCCCTTGTCCACCACCAAGCCCTCAAGCTGATGAAAGACGGGGGAGTGCGTGGCGTCCACTTCGTCGGCGCGGTAGACGCGCCCCGGGCAGATCACGCGGATCGGCACCGACCGCGTTTTCATCGTGCGGATCTGCGCCGCCGAGGTCTGCGTGCGCAGGAGCAGTTTTTCGGCAATGTAGAAGGTATCCTGCATATCGCGGGCGGGATGATCGTCCGGCAGATTGAGCGCCTTGAAGTTGTAATAATCGGTTTCCACTTCGGGACCGTCCACCACATCAAAGCCCATGGAACGGAAGATCTCGCACATACGCTCCTGCGTCTGCGTCAGCGGGTGC
>JAGCSD010000201.1 GCA_017964345.1 Clostridia bacterium | reverse complement strand
TTATTCTCGGTATGGTATATGACTTTTTACCTTACATGATCCTGACGATCTATTCGGTCTTGACAAAATTAGACGTGCGCCTTGTCGAAGCCGCGCGCGACCTCGGATGCAACGCGTTTCAGGCGCTGACGAAGGTCATCGTGCCGCTGAGCCTTTCGGGTATCGTGTCGGGCATCACGATGGTGTTTGTGCCTTGCGTCAGTACGTTCTATATTTCCCAGCGTTTGGGCGGTGCGGGCACCTATCTGATCGGCGACGCGATCGAAGCGCGCATTCTGTCGATCAGTGCCGATTACAACAAGGGCGCCACGCTCTCCTTGGTGTTGATGCTTCTGATCGTGGTCAGCACATTGATCATGAACCACTTTACCGATGAGGAAGACGCGGGCGCGGGAGGGCTGATGGCATGAAAGCGAACAAAACATGGCTGATCGTATGCTTTGCGCTGCTGTATGCGCCGATCGTGATTTTGATTTTCTTTTCCTTTAACTCGCTGGAAAGCACCGGCGTATTCGGGGGCTTCTCGCTTAAATGGTATCAGTCGATCATCTCCAACGCGGGCGCGCACAAGGCGCTGATCAATTCCCTTGTGATCGCCGTGACGTCCTCGGTCGTTGCCACGCTGGTGGGCACGCTGGCGGCGCTGGGCATCAGCAAGCTGAGAAGCAAAGCGTTCCGCAGTACGGTCATGACGGTCACGAACATCCCGATGGTCAACCCGGATATCGTCACGGCGGTTTCCATGGCGTTTTTGTTCATGGGCACGCTGACGGGACTCCGTTTCCTGAAGGGCGATGACACGGTGGATATGATCGCGCTTCTGATCGCGCATATTACGTTCAGTCTGCCGTACGTGATCCTGTCGGTCCTGCCGAAGATCCGGCAAATGGACGTTTCTCAGACCGAAGCGGCGCTCGACCTCGGATGCAGACCGATCCAAGCGTTTTTCAAGGTGGAACTGCCTCAACTTTTGCCGGGTATTTTAACGGGCATGATCATGGCGTTCACGATGTCGTTTGACGATTTTGTCATCAGCTATTTCGTGCGCCCGAAAGCAACGGTGCAGACGCTGCCGCTTCTGATCTATTCCATGACCGGCAAGGGCACGGTCACGCCGGATATGTATGCGCTCTCCACGTTTATGATCGTGGCGATCTTTATTCTGTTGGTGCTGACGAACTTAGCTTCCACGCGCACCGAGCGCGCGGCGCGGCGGCAGGCGCGCAAACTGAAAAAACGGCAGGAGGCAAACAAATGAAACGGTTTCTTTCTCTTGTTCTCTGTTTGCTTTTCCCGGCGCTCCTGTTTGCCGGCTGCGCCGGTGAAACCGAGGATGTGGTGACGCTTAACGTGTTCAACTGGGGCGAATATATTTCCGACGGCGACGGGTTTTGGGAATACGAGGACGAGGACGGCAACGTGACGGAAATCCCGTATGTGGATATCAACGCCGCGTTTGAAGAATATTACGCTGAAGCGCATCCGGGCAAACAGGTGCGCGTCAACTATACGACATATTCTTCCAACGAGGAAATGTACGCCAAAATGACGACGTCCGCGGCGTCCTACGACGTCATCATCCCGTCGGATTACATGATCTCCAAGCTCGTCAAAGAGGAACTGATTCGTCCGCTGAATTTGGACAACATTCCCAACTATCAGAACATCGGAGAAGACTATCGGGCGGAAAACGTTACCTATTTGATCGAAAACGGAGAAGAGGTCGTCTATTCGGCAACCTATACGTTCTGCAAAGTCGGTATCATTTATAATGTGACGCTTTTGGAAGAGGCGTTTGAGGATTTTGACCGGGATGCGTTTGAATCCGAGGGCTGGGGTATTCTGTGGAATCCGAAGTATCGGGATTTGGGTATTCTGCAGTTCAACAATTCCCGCGACGCGTTCGCCACGGCACAGTTTCGCATGATGGCGCAGGATGCGTATGACGGCGAGGTCAGCTATGTCAATTACTCGGTCAACGACGAGGGCGGTAAAGAATTGTATGACCGTGCCCTTGCCATGATGAAAGAACAGCAGCCGCTGATTCAGAAATACGTCATGGACGAAGTATTCAATAAGATAGAAAGCGGCAACGCGGCGATCGCGCCGTACTATACCGGCGACTATTTCACGATGATGTGGAACTGTGAGGACTATGAGCTGGCGATCTTTTATCCGGAAGAAGGCACCAACTCGTTCCTTGACGCCATGTGCGTGCCCACGTCGTCCAAGCACCCGGAGATCGCAGAGGAATATATCAATTTCATGCTTTCCGTTGACGAGGATCCCACGAAGAATATAGCGGCGATCAACGCGGAATATATCTGTTACGGCTCTCCCAATCTCAAGGTACAGGAGGACCCGTATTACCAGTATTTTGTGGAAAACGAGATCAGCGAGGACGGCTATGATCTTCTCTACGGTGAAGGCGTGTTTCGCTTCGATACCGAGGGTTTCCTGTGTTTGGATGACGATACGCAGGCATACTTGAACGAATGCTGGGACAGTCTGAAAATACAGGATCAGGGCGTCGGCGTCGTTCTGCCGGTGCTGTGCCTGAGCTTGGCGGGTCTGATCGCGGCGGGACTGATCGGTCTTGCTCTGCGCAAACGCCGCCGTGCACGGTATTGGAATTAAACTATGGAACGTGCGCTGCGGCATGAAACGCTGTCGTTCGAGTTGACCGCCTGTTTTACCGGGCATCGCATCCTTGCACAGGAAAAACAGGCGTTTTTAGAATGCCGATTGGATGAAGAGCTTGACAGGCTGATCAATGCGGGAGTTAAACGCTTCCTCTGCGGCGGCGCACTGGGGTTTGATACGTTGGCGGCGCAGGCGGTTTTGCGCCAAAAACGCACGAAGGACGTTTTCTTGGAAATGGTTTTACCCTGCGGCGATCAAAGCGCCCGCTGGAACAAACGTCAGCAGGCGGTGTATCGGGATATCTTGGCGCGGGCGGATCAGGTCACGACGCTGTTCGACCGTGATGTGACCGGCTGTATGCACTTCCGCGACGCGTATATGGTCGACCATTCCGATATTTTGATCGCCTATTATTGCGGCAGACCCGGCGGCACGCAGTATACCTATCAGTACGCCGAGCGGCGGGGCGTGAAAATCATAAAAATCTGAAAAGCGAAATAAAAAACGCTATTGGCACGTAAAGTGCGCGATGGCGTTTTTTGTATCTTGAAAACAGTGATATCTTGCAGATTAGAAGGCAGCGTTACGAATTACGTGTTTCGCAGTAGATACAGCGATAAATTTTCTGTTCCCGGTCGGTCAGGCGGAAGATATGATCGAGTTCCTGCTCCGTCTGCGTGATACAGCGCGGATTTTTGCAGAAAATGACGTTTTTCAGCGTTTCGGGCGTGCCGATCGTGCGCTTGTCCGCCACCGCGCCGTCGCGGATAATGTTGATCGTGGCGTTCGGGTCCACATAACCGATCACGTCCAGATCCACAAAAATATCCGCGTCGATCTTGATGATATCCTTTCGCCCCATTTTACGGCTGGGCACGTTTTTCATGATCGCTACCGTGGCGTCCAGCGTATCCAAGTGAAGCAGTTCATAGAGTTTCATACCGCATCCCGCGGTGATGTGGTCGATCACCACGCCGTTCTGAATCGCATCGACATTCATTTGCTTTCCGCCTCCTTGAGTAATTTGAGAATCAACGCCATGCGCATATATTTGCCGCATAGCACCTGTTCAAAATAGCACGCGCGCGCGTCGTCATCCACGCGGACGCTGATTTCGTTCACGCGCGGCAGCGGATGCATGATGCAGAGATTTTTCTTTGCGTGCGTCAGCTTTTCGGGCGTCAGAATATAGCTGTCCTTCAGGCGCAGATAGTCTTCCTCGTTAAAAAACCGTTCGCGCTGAACACGCGTCATATAGAGAATATCGAGGCGCGGCATGGCGCTTTCCAAGTCCGTCGTCTGTTCGTAAGGGATTTCGCGCGCCTGCAGAATGTCTTTTTTGACATACGAGGGCAGTTTCAGCTCTTCCGGCGAGATCAAGACGAACGAAAGATTTTCATAGCGCGCCAGCGCTTGGATCAGCGAATGCACCGTGCGCCCGAATTTCAGATCGCCGCAGAAGCCGACGGTCAAGCCGCTGAATCCGCCCTTTTGCCGCCGGATGGTTAAAAGATCCGCCAGCGTCTGCGTTGGGTGACAATGTCCGCCGTCGCCGGCGTTAATAACCGGTACGCCCGCGTGCAGCGACGCCACACGCGCCGCGCCCTCCTTAGGATGGCGCATGGCAATGATATCGGCTTAACAGCCGACCGTGCGCGCGGTGTCGGCTACGCTTTCCCCCTTGGCGGCGGAAGAAGAGCCGGCGTCCGCCATGGACAGCACGTTCCCGCCGAGTTCATACATAGCGCTTTCAAAGCTCAGCCGCGTGCGCGTGGACGGTTCGAAGAACAGCGTCGCCAGTTTTTTCCCTGCACATACGTGCATATAAGCGGCAGGGCGGGAGATTATGTCTTCCGCCGTCCGCATCAGTTCGTCAATGTCTTCTACCGATAAATCGGCAATATCAAGTAAATGCTTCATTGGATGCCTCCGATCCAGCTCTCGTCCGCAGGGTTGTCGCGAAAAGCAAGTAAGCGTTCTACGTCGCCGGAACGGATATAACCCTTTTCTGCGGCGACGCGCGTTACAGTGTCAAAATCGGTCAGACAGCGGGCTTTGACCTGCGCTTTTTGCAGACGTTCCACGCCTTTTTTCATGCGATAGGTAAAGATCGATACGACGCCCAGCACTTCGGCGCCGTTTTCGCGCAAAACATCCACGACCTCCAGCACACTGCCGCCGGTAGAGATCAAATCTTCCACCACTACGACCTTTTGCCCTTTTTCAAGTTTGCCTTCGATCTGATTTTTCCGCCCGTGATCTTTAGCGCCGGAGCGCACATAGCCCATGGGCAGATCCATCAAATGCGCGGTGATCGCCGCGTGCGCGATACCGGCGGTCGAGGTTCCCATCAGCGCCTCAGCGTCCGGGAAGTTCGTTTCGATCAGCGTTTTCAACCCTTCCTCCACGTCCGCGCGCACGTCCGGAAAGCTCAACGTCAGACGATTATCGCAGTAAACGGGGCTTTTGATACCGCTCGCCCAGAGAAACGGCTCCTCGGGGCGGAAAAATACCGCTTGAATTTTCAATAAATCCTCCGCGATCCGTTCAGCAAGTTCCATTTTCTTTTCTCCTTTCATCCACAAAGTCGTTTAAGCATTGCCGGTACGCCTCCACGGGATCGTCCGCCAAAGTGATCGGACGTCCTACCACGATGTAATCCGAACCGGCGGTCTTAGCGTCCGCGGGCGTCATCACGCGTTTCTGATCCTGATGATCGCCGGAGGCGAACCGCACGCC
>JAGCSD010000200.1 GCA_017964345.1 Clostridia bacterium | reverse complement strand
TTCCCCGACGGTACGCTGGTCAACGACGAAATTGCCGAAATGATCACCGCGCCTAAGGAAAAAGGCGGTCTGGGCAAAACACGGATCATGATACGTTCCATCTTCACCTGCCGTTGCGAACACGGCGTGTGCGCCAAGTGCTACGGCGCCGAGCTGTCAAGCAACCGTCCGGTCGCGCTGGGCGAAGCGGTGGGTATCATCGCCGCGCAGTCTATCGGCGAACCCGGTACACAGCTCACGATGAGAACCTTCCATACCGGCGGCGTGGCAGGTACGGATATTACGCAAGGTCTGCCCCGCGTGGAAGAGATCTTTGAAGCGCGCAAGCCCAAGGGACTTGCCATTCTGTCCGACGTGGCGGGGCGTGTGGAGCTTTCCAACACGCGCGGCAAGAACACGCTGATCGTGCATACCGCCGACGGCGAAGAAAAAGCCTATCCGCTTCCCTACAACGCGCATCTGGCAGTGGAGGAAGGCGAGATGATCGAAGTCGGTCAGGAACTGACCAAAGGCTCCGTCAACCCGCACGATATGCTCCGCATCAAAGGTGTGGTTCCTCTGCAGGATTATATGCTGCAAGAGGTCCAGACCGTTTACAAGGTACAGGGCGTGGATATTGCCGATAAGCACATAGAGCTGATCGTGCGTCAGATGATGCGCAAGGTGCGCGTGGAAGACGCCGGTGACACCGATCTTTTGCCCGGCGATATCGTGGATATCTTCAAGGTAGAATCCGTCAATGAGGAAACACGTCTGGCGGGCGGCATTCCCGCGACCAGCCGCCGTATCCTGCTCGGTATCACCAAAGCGGCACTGGCGACCGAATCGTTCCTCTCCGCCGCTTCCTTCCAGGAAACCACGCGCGTGCTGACCGACGCCGCTATCAAAGGCAAGATCGATCCGCTGCTCGGTTTGAAGGAATGCGTCTGCATCGGCAAGCTGATCCCCGCCGGTACGGGTGTCAAGCGGTACAAGGACGTTGACATCGACGTGATGAGAAAATTTACCGAAGAACCGGAAATCCCGGAAGAGCCTGAGGATCAGGGCGCATAAATAAAACAAGAAAGAGGTCACCCGGCGGGTGACCTCTTTCTTTATCGCAGCGAAAGATTTACGCCTGCATTCCGTTGGCGGACATATAATCGTAGAGTTCCTTGCCGTGGAACTGTTCGCTTTTTTGGATATAATTCAACACCTCGCGCGCGCCTTGGTCCGTAAACTCGAAGATACAGGTGTCATACAGCGACG
This sequence comes from Clostridia bacterium, assembly GCA_017964345.1. Classification (GTDB taxonomy): domain Bacteria; phylum Bacillota; class Clostridia; order Christensenellales; family QALW01; genus UMGS1322. The sequence goes on along the minus strand of JAGCSD010000200.1, from coordinate 10,211 downwards.
AAGCGTGTTTTTCCGCCGCTAAAAGGTCGCGGCACAGGTACTCGTCGTTTGCTTTGTCGGGATCGGCGGCGTTTCCGTAGGTACCGCTGAACGTTTTGGGCTTTTGGATCTTTGCCTGATCCACAAACGGCACGGTGCCGTTCTCCATTTGCGTGAGCAAATCCAAATGGTGGCGCTCGGTTGCCGCCTGTTCCTCAAACAGCGTTTTGAGCTGCGGATCCTTTGCCGCCTGCGCGTGGCGCGTGTACGTTTCGGCGCATACCTGCTCCTGCGCCTTCATATCCTGTATCAGCGTGCATTCTTTGTTTGTCATGTTAATCACCTCACAAACAGTATGCCCGCGACGCGGAAAATGATACACGCAATTTAGTCAGTTCCCATAAAAAACGTGCCGACGGTCCTTCAAAACCATCGGCACGAGCTTTTCACTGTTTTTTATCGATGATAACATGACGGTTCGGCTCTTCGCCGTCACTGTAAGTCGTCACGTACTGGTCATTCTGCAAAGCGAAATGGATGATACGCCGCTCAAACGGACTCATCGGTTCGAGCGAGATCTTTCTGCCCGTGCGCGCCACCTGTCCCGCCTTTTTACGCGCCAGACGCACCAGCGTGGCTTCGCGGCGACGGCGATAGTTCTCGGTATCCACCGTCACACGATGATATTCATCTTTATCCTTATTGTAAACAAGCGACGCCAAATACTGCACCGCGTCCAGCGTTTCGCCGCGTCTGCCGATCAACATTCCCATATCGGAGCCTTCCAAGTTAACCAACAAGCCGTTCTCCGTTTCCGCCGCCTTGACCGTACCGTCCACACCCACGCGCTTCATCAGCTCCGTCAGGAACGCGGTCACTTCGTTTTCCCCAAATACCGTGCCATCGGGGAACAAATCCGACGTGTCATGCGAAAGCGCCGCGGTCTGCCGATCCTCGCGTTCGCTTCTCTCCCCTCTCTCACGCCTGCCGTGGCGGTCGCGGCGGTCGCGGTCGCGCTTGGGGCGATCCTTCGGCTTATCTTTATTCAGCACAAATTCCGGCACAACCGCCTCTTCACGCTGCGTCAGACGCACACGGGCGGGCTTGCTGCCGATGCCCATGAAGCCTTTTTTTCCGTAATCTATCACTTCCATTTCGACTTCATCAATCGAAAGATGCATTGCTTCCAGTCCGACATTCAGGGCGTAATCAACGGTTTCGCCCTCAAATTCTTCTATTCTTGCCATACTGTCATTCTCCTTCAACCGCTGTGGTTTCTTTCTTTTTATCTCTCGCGTCAAGCACTTTGTTGATGACAAAGGTGAGCAGGAGCATGCAAAGGCTGGAGGTGATCCAGTAAATCGCCAGTGCCGTAGAGGAAACGAGACAGAAATAAACAAACAGCGCCGGGAAGAAAATCTTCATAAACTTGCCCGTACCCGCCGTCATATCGGGCGACTGCGGATCGGCAACAGGCTGTTGCGTAGGCGTCATTTTCAAGCTGAAGACCTGAACCACACCTGCTAAGATCGGGAAAATATAGTAGCCGTTTCCGCCCAGCCAAGCCGCGCCGGAAGCGAAATGCGACGACACGAACGCGCGCGCCGCCTCCAGCCCCGTGCCGACCTGTTCGGCAAACGCCGGAAGATCCTGCCCGCCGGAGTTGAACGAAGCCAACAGTCCGTTGTTGAACGCGGATTGCAGCGTTGCCTGGATCGCGCTTGCCTGCGGAAGAATGTCGCCGTTGATGTCCTTGATGATCCACAAGGTCCTGAGTCCCCAAACCTCGCGGAAATTCACAAGCACATCGGGCTGCCAGATATTTTTTACCCAAAGAAAGCTGTTGGTATTGAACCAGTCGGCGATCGCCGCCTCGTCGGTCAGAGTGGAAAGCTCCGCCAAATGCGTGGCAGCCAAATTGCGGAAAACCGCGAAAAACGCCAGCAGAATGGGATAGGTCAGAAGCATCATGCCGCAGCCCTTGGGCATAAACCCTATGCCCGCCTGCTTGCGGATCTCCATAATGCGTGTCCGCGCCTTCTGCGGATCATTTTTATACGCCTGATTGATCCGGTCGATTTCCGGTTGGATCTTCTTCATTTTAGCGGAATACTCCCGCTGTCCGATACGACTGCGAATATCAAACGGACTTAAGATCAAACGGAACAAAATGGTGAACAGAATGATCGAAAGACCGTAGTTGTTGGTCAGCCCGTTGATCCAGTTGAAGATCATGCCGAAAAATTCGCTGATGTAACTCACTTAGTTATCTCCTGTCCTCGTTTTTGCGGTACGGGATCATACCCGCCTTTGCAAAAGGGATTACAGCGCATAATGCGCCAAAGTGCCAAAGCCCCGCCCTTGATCACGCCGAAGCGTTCGATCGCCTCAAGCGCGTATTCCGAGCAGGTGGGAATAAACCGGCAGGTCGGCGGAAGCGCCGGTGAGACGTGGCGTTTGTAGGCTCTGATCAAAGCCGTCGCCGCTTTCTGCGCCGGGTTCATTTCAGTTTCCCCGCGCGCCTGAGCAGCGTTTCCATTTCCTGCCGGGCAAATGGCGCTTTTTTACCGATCAGAGCGTGTCTTGCAATAAAGAGATAGGCCGTTTCGGGCTGGACATGGTCCCAAAGCGGATCCAGACCTGCGCGCATGACGCGTTTGGTCCGGTTGCGTATGACGGCGTTGCCGAGTTTACTGCTCACGGAAAATCCCGCCCGAACGCCGCCCCTGAACTTGGCGCAGATCAACACCATGGACGGCGTCGCCTGCGATTTTCCTCTCGAAACAACATAGCGGAACTCTTTATTTTTTTTCAGCATATCTTGTTTTTTCAAGAGGTTCTCCTCCGATTACGCGGACAGCACCTTGCGCCCGCGGCGACGGCGGCGCGCCAGAACATTTCTGCCGTTCTTTGTCTGCATTCTCTTGCGGAAGCCGTGTACTTTCTTTCTTTTTCTTCTGTTGGGTTGATACGTACGTAACATGGTTTTTTCGTCCTTTCTCGATCGCCTTACGGCGCAAATGATCTTTTTATGCGCATAGAAACGCAATATAACGTATCTATTATAGTAAAAACACGCGGAAGTGTCAAATGAAAAATTCGTGACATAAAAAATTTGTGTCGGGGAAGGGGATGCGCACCGGGCAAAAAGGCTGTTTTGATCGGCGCGTAACGGTTATCCACAAGATATAGTATCAAGCAAAAAGTTATCCACAATTCACGAAAAATAATTTCCGTTTTGGGTGATTTTTTTGTTGATAAACCGGCGTTTTTATGGTATGATTGTATCGCTGTCAAAGCGGAAAGGAGTGTGCCGGACATGGACGCTGAATCGATCTTTGAACATATCTGCTCCATCATCGAGCAAACTCCGCAGGATATCAATCCGATCTCCTATAAAACATGGATCCGCACCTTAAAACCGCTGGTTTATAAAGATAATACCTTATATCTGATCGCACCGAGCGAACTGCACCGCCGCCATATCATGACGACGTCCGCTTTACACTCCTCTTTGGTGACGGCGCTCAATATCGTGATCGACCGTCCCGGCGCGGACGTGGTCCTTCTTTTGGCGGAAGAAGCCGCTTCGGTCATGGACGCCGCCGCGCCCGCCAAGGTCACGGTACCGCGCCCCATGCTCAACGAAAAGTATACGTTTGAGAATTTCGTGATCGGTCCGAGCAATCAATTCGCGCACGCCGCGGCGGTTTCCGTGGCGGAGGCGCCCGCGACGATCAACAACCCCCTGTTCATTTACGGCGGCGTGGGGCTGGGCAAAACGCACCTGATGCACGCCATCGGCAATTATATCCTTGCCTCGCATCCCGATACGCGCGTCTTGTATATCACGTGTGAAAAATACACCAACGAATTTATCGACGCGCTGTCCAAGCATCAGATCACCTCGTTCCGTGAGCGTTACCGCCAAAACGTCGATATTCTGATGATCGACGATATTCAGTTTTTGGAGAAAAAAGAGAGCACGCAGGAAGAGATCTTCCATAATATCAACGACCTCTTCACCGCCAACAAACAGATCATCTTCTCCTCCGACCGTCCGCCCAAGAACATCGCCACGCTGACGGATCGCCTTTGCTCCCGCTTTGAAGGCGGACTGGTGGTGGATATCACGCCGCCGGACCTCGAAACGCGAGCGGCTATCCTGCGCAAAAAGGCGGAGCTGGAGCGCGCGGCGGTGGACGACAATATTCTTTTTTTGATCGCGGAAAAGGCAAGCGACAACGTGCGTGAATTAGAGGGCGCGCTCAAGCGCGTACTGGCGTTCTCGGCATTGACCGGACGCGAGCTTTCCATGGACATGGCGGCGGAAGCGCTGCGGGATTATCATACGGAAGTGCAGAAGCACTGCACGCCCGAAATGATCATCCGCGCCGTGGCGGATTTCTTCCGTCTGGCGCCGGAAGACCTGCTCGGTCCGCGCCGTGACCGTCCGATCGTACAGCCGCGGCAGATCGCCTATTATCTCTGCCGGGAACTTACCGACCTGTCCACCAACCGCATCGGGGACGAATTCGGAGGGCGCGACCACGCCACCATTATCAACGGCATCGGCAAGATCCGCGCTGCGGTCAAGACCGATCCGGCGATCCGGGGTTATGTGGACGATATCACCATGAAATTACGGGGGGAATAACCGATGTTTCAAGGCACCCTGACAGGAAACCTTCTGGGTTTCCTTTATTTTACCGTTTTTCTGTGCGGCGGCGTGTTTCTGACACGTCGTCTGTTCCCCGCGCTCTCACCGCTGACGCGCCTGTGGCTCGGTATCACGGCGGGTATCGCGCTTCTGATGTGGCTGCCCGTTCTCTGCTCTTTTCTGCTCGGTTTTACCGTTCTTTCGCATTTGATCGCGCTCGTCCCGCTCGGCGCGCTCTGCGCCGCGGCGTTCTTCCTTGCAAAAAAGAACGCAAAAAAGAAATCAAAAAAACCGGTTTCGCCCGTTTCGTGGAAAAAAGAAGATTGGCGCGCGTTGTGGTTCATCCTGCCGATGACCGTGTTCTTTACCGTAGTGGAAACAAACCATATCCTCTATCCCGCTGCGGACGGCGGGCTGATTTTCGGGCAAAGCACTTACTGGGACGCCAACATTCATCTGAGTTTCATCACCACGCCTGTCGTGCAGAAGACCATGCCGTTCGTCTACAACATTCTGCCGACGCATCAGGTGTCCTATCCGTTTTTATGCGATACCGTGTCCGCGTCGGTTTATCTCTGGGGTTCCTCTCTGCGGTTTGCCTATATTTTGCCCACGGTGGCGGCGGCGTTTTCGGTATTCTGCGGCGGATTCCTTTTCTTCCGTCTGTGGCTCAGCACCTTTGCCAAGGCGGCTTTGGCGTGGACGCTCTTCTTTTTTAACGGCGGGTTCGGCGTCTTTTATTTCTTAGACGGGCTGAAAAACGATCCCTCCAACTTCACGCGGATGTTTACCGCGCTGTACGAAACTCCCACCAACCTGAACGACAAGATGATCCGCTGGGTAAACACCGTGTGTGATATGATGATCCCTCAGCGGGCGACGCTGTTCGGGTGGATGATGCTGTTTGCCGTGCTGTATCTGCTCTACCGCGCCGTATTTATGAAAGAAAAGCGCTTCTTCCTCTATGCCGGTATTTTGGCGGGACTGACGCCGCTTATCAGCACGCATAATTTCCTCGCCATGGGACTGATCGCCGCGGTATGGATGCTCTCACGGTTAGCCGTGATGGTCGATTTGAAAGCACACCTCGCGCGCGCTGTCGTCTGGGGAATCGCGGCATTGACCGTTCTCGCCTTTGTCCTTGTCTTTTTCCAAACGAAAAAGAATTACGATACGGCGGGGCTTGCCGCTCTGCTGGCAGGCGGTATTCCCATCGGCGCGTTATTTATCGGCTTGCTGGCGTGGGCGCTTGCGCGCGGTCACTTTAAGGAGCTTCTGACGACTTGGGGGCTGTTCTTGGGCGTGGTGTTGGTGCTTGCCCTGCCGCAGCTTTTCTTGTTTACGTTCCGCCAGAGCGGCGGCGGCGGCTTCCTGCGCCCACACTTTAACTGGGTGAACGGACAGGACAATTACATTTGGTTCAATATCAAGAATATCGGCATCCCCGCTTTGCTGATTCTGCCGGCGGTCCTTTCGGCGAGCAAGCGTCAAAAAAGCATTTTAGCGCCGATAGGCGTGGTTTGGCTGATCGCCGAAACGTTTGCCTTCCAGCCGAACACCTATGACAACAACAAGCTTCTCTATCCCGTTTTTATTCTAATGTGCGGCGGTGTGGCGGATTTCATGTTGTTGATTTGGGAAAGACTCAAAGCCATCCGCGGCATGAAGATATTGGCGTGCTTCGTTCTGCTGATATGCGTTGTTTCCGGCGCGCTGTCCATGGGCAGAGAGGCTGTTTCGAATGAATATGAAATCTTCTCCGCGCCCCAGGTCAAATTAGCATGGTGGGTGGAAAACAACGTAGAGCCGGACGCCATGCTTCTCACAAACGACCGTTACAACAACACCGTGACCGGCATGACCGGACGTAATATCGTATGCGGCTCCCATTCGTTTCTTTCCACACACGGGCTGACCAAGGAATTCACGCGTCTGCAACGGGATATCGGCGCCATATACGCGAACGCCGACGCCGCGCGTGATCTGATCGCGCGCTACGGCGTGGATTACATCATCGTCGGACCGGATGAATACGCTTCCTACGAGGTCAACCTCACCGCTCTTGCCGCCGTCGCGGAATGCGTCTATGACACGGACGGCGTCGCCGTCTGGCGGGTGAATGAGAGATAAAAAACCGTTTGAATCTTTGTCTTTCGTTCCAACCGCGTTTTCATCAAAAATTCACGACAGGTCACCTTGACAGAGAAGGGAAAATCCGTTATAATAGCACCAGAAAACTGGATTGACCGGTTCAAAAACAGGGGGAAATAAGATGAAAAAGTTTGTTTGTTCAATCTGCGGTTATGTGCATGAGGGACCGGAAGCACCGGCGGAATGCCCGATCTGCCATGCCAAAAAAGAAAAGTTCAACGAGCAGGTCGAAGCCGCCGCGTATGCCACCGAGCATATTGTCGGTTCCGCTCAGGGCGTGGACGCCGAAATCTTCAAGGGCTTGCAGGACAATTTTAACGGCGAATGCTGTGAAGTCGGTATGTATCTTGCCATGGCGCGCGTTGCGGATCGGGAAGGCTATCCCGAAATTGCCGAGGCGTTCAAACGCTATGCGTTTGAAGAAGCCGATCACGCGTCCCGTTTTGCCGAGCTTTTGGGCGAAGTCGTAACCGATTCAACCAAAAAGAACTTGGAGCTGCGCGCCGCTGCCGAAGCAGGCGCTTGCGCCGGACAATTCGAACTGGCCAAAAAAGCAAAGATGCTCAATCTGGATGCGATCCACGATACCGTCCATGAAATGGCGAAAGACGAAGCACGGCACGGACAGGGTTTTGCCGGACTTTTGAAACGATATTTCGAAAAATAAAGGGGGAAATGCAAATGGATAAGTATGTTTGCCCGTGCGGGTACGTGTATGATCCCGCGGCAGGTGATCCCGACAGCGGCATCGCGCCGGGAACGGCGTGGGAGGACGTACCGGAGGATTGGGTTTGCCCCGTCTGCGGTCTTTCCAAAGATATGTTTGAAAAGAAATAAGGAAAAAGCACAGAAGATGCTTCTGTGCTTTTTCTTTGGCTTCCTAAAATAAAATCAGCACCCCGACGAAGGCGACGGCAAGCAAAGCGAGGATAAGCACGATGCCGTTGTTGTTCCGCAATAGGATCACTTCCCGTTTTTGTTAGTTTGCGCGCGGCGATCGGATTTATGTATGCGAAGTAAAAAAATAACGGCCGAAGCTTTACGCTTCAGCCGTTTTCGTTCAGTTTGTTCAGATCGTATGGTGTGGATTGATACACAAAATAGTTGAGCCAGTTGGTATACAGCAGATTGGCATGCGCGCGCCAAAGCAGATGCGGCGGTTTTGAGGCGTCGTTTTCGGGATAATAGTGCTTAGGGATCTCGATGGGCAGATGCGCCGCCAGATCACGCTTGTATTCCGCGTCCAGCGTCAGCGCGTCGTATTCGGCGTGACCGAGCACGAAGAACTGCCGTCCGCCGACCGCAGCGACGATATGCACGCCGGCTTCCTCGGAAGACGCCAAGACCCGCAGGTCTTTTTTTGTTTCGATGTCCGCGCGCCGCACCTCGGTATGGCGGGAATGCGGCACATAAAAGACCTCGTCAAACCCGCGCAGAAGCATGGAGCGCGGGTAGTCCGCCTTATGGGCAAACACGCCGAACAACTTCTTTTCAAGCGGATATTTCAGAATACCGTAATGATAATACAGTCCCGCCTGCGCGCCCCAGCATATATGCAGAGTGCTGTGAACGTGGGTCTTGCTCCACTCCATGATTTCGCACAGCTCCCGCCAATAATCAACCTCCTCAAACGCCAAATGCTCCACCGGCGCGCCGGTAATGATCATGCCGTCGAAGGATTCGTCTTTGACGTCGCCAAACGTCTTATAAAACGCCAAAAGGTGGTCGCGCGCCGTGTTTTGCGGTTCGTGCGTCGCCGTGCGGATCAGCGTCAGCTCGATCTGCAGGGGCGTATTGCCTAAAAGACGTGATAACTGCGTTTCCGTTTCGATTTTTTTAGGCATCAGATTCAAGAGCAGAATCCGAAGCGGGCGAATATCCTGTGTGATCGCCCGTGTTTCGGTCATCACGAAAATATTTTCGTCCGCAAGCGTTTGTACGGCAGGCAGATCGTTGGGAATTTTGATCGGCATGAATGATTCTCCTTATTCCAGTGCTTGTGCTAAGTCCGCGATCAAATCATCGGCATCTTCCAAGCCGAAGGACAGGCGTACAAGGTCGGGCTTGACGCCGGCGGCAAGCAGCTCCTCGTCGGACAACTGCCGGTGTGTGGTGGTCGCCGGGTGCAGACAGCAGGACCGCGCGTCCGCCACATGGGTTTCGATCGCCATGATTTTGAGTTTCTCCATGAAAGCGCCCGCTGCCGCGCGTCCTCCTTTTACGCCGAAACTGACAACGCCGCAGGAACCGTCCGGCAGATATTTCTGCGCCAACCCGTAATCCTCATCGCCCGGCAGAGAGGGGTATTTCACCCACGCGACCTTCGGATGCGTTTTGAGGAATCGCGCCGCCGCCAACCCGTTTTCACAGTGCTTTTTCATGCGAACGTGCAGACTTTCCAACCCGATATTCAAAAGATACGCGCTCATCGGCGCGGGCGTAACGCCCAGATCGCGCATGAGCTGCGCCACCGCTTTGGTGATATACGCGCCGGCAAGCCCGAAGAGTTCGGTATACGTTACGCCGTGATAGCTTTCGTCCGGCGTCGTCAGTCCGGGGAATTTTTCGGGATATTTGGTCCAGTCAAACTTCCCGGAATCGACGATCGCGCCGCCGACGGCACTGCCGTGACCGTCCATATACTTCGTGGTGGCGTGCGTGACGATGTCGGCGCCCCATTCAAACGGCCGGCAGTTCACGGGCGTGGGAAAGGTATTATCCACAATCAGCGGCACGCCGTGCGCGTGCGCCGCCGACGCGAACCTGTCAAAATTCAGCACGCGCAGGGCGGGGTTGGCGACCGTTTCCCCAAACACGAGCTTCGTGTTGGGACGAAACGCCGCGTCGAGTTCTTCCTCCGTTGCGTCAGGCGAAACAAAGGTGACGTCAATGCCCATACGCTTGAGCGTGACGGCAAACAAGTTGTAGGTGCCGCCGTAAATGGCAGCGGAAGAGATAAAGTGATCGCCTGCGCTGCACAGGTTAAAGACCGCCAAAAAACTTGCCGCCATGCCCGAGGACGTCAGCATTGCCGCCGTTCCGCCTTCCATAGCGCAGATTTTCGCCGCCACGGTATCGCACGTCGGGTTCTGCAGACGGGAATAAAAATATCCGTTTGCCTCTAAGTCAAACAGTTTGCCCATTGCTTCTCCGGTGTCATATTTGAACGTGGTGCTTTGAATAATGGGGACCTCGCGAGGTTCTCCGTTTTGCGGACGATAGCCGCCCTGTACGCAAGTCGTTCCGATTTTCATATATTTACCCCCGTAACGATAGAATATATATAGATTATACGGTATTTTTTTCTTTTCGTCAAAGACTTTAGCGTATGCAAACGCCGTGCAAAAAAGCAGAAGTTTCGTTTTTCAATAAATAAATTTCGTTTTTCAATAAATAAAGATTGCTTTTTTATCTTCCTTAC
>JAGCSD010000199.1 GCA_017964345.1 Clostridia bacterium | reverse complement strand
TGGAGGCGCTGCCGGTGCTCTACCGCGACACCTCCGACCGCAACCGCACCTCCCCGTTCGCGTTCACCGGCAACAAGTTCGAGTTCCGCATGCTCGGCTCGTCCAACAGCATCGCCTGCGCGAACATCATGCTCAACAGCGCCGTGGCCGAGAGCCTGCGGATCTACGCCGACCGGCTCGAGCAGGCGGACGATTTTGAAACGGAGCTGAACAGTTTGATCCGCGATTCCATCCGCGCGCATAAGCGGATCATCTTCAACGGCAACGGCTATGATGACGCGTGGGTAAAGGAAGCGGAAAAACGCGGACTTTTGAATCTGCGCACCACGCCCGACGCGCTGCCGTATTTTCTGCATGAAAAGAATGTGGCGCTCTTTACGGCGCACCGCGTGTTCAGCCGCGAGGAAATGGAATCCCGCTACGAGATCATGCTGGAAAACTACAACAAACTCATCAATATCGAGGCGCGGACGATGATCAACCTTGCCAGCAAGGATATTCTGCCCGCCGTCAGCCGGTATTCGCGGGAACTCTCCGCCACGGCGCTTTCTAAAAAGACGCTGTCCCCGGACATCGATTGCTCCTATGAAACGCAGACCGTGACGCGCATTTCGTCCTTGATCGGCAGCGCGTACCGCAACCTGAACGATCTGCGCGACGCCGTGGAGCAGATGAAGAATGTTCCGGACGGACAGAATCTTGCGTTCTTCTGCAAAGACCATGTGATCCCCGCCATGCGCGCTCTGCGTGATGACGTGGACGCGCTGGAGTTGATCGTTTCCTCCGAGTCGTGGCCGTATCCCTCTATCGGACAGCTTCTCTTCGGCGTGCGGTGATTCTTAAAAAAACGAATAGTTTATCAGCGCAGAGCGTTCGGCTTTGCGCTTTTTTTGCATGAAACGCGAAATGCCGCATACACTGCTATAAAAGGGGGAATCGAACATGAAGAAAAACTGGTGGAACGCTTTGGTTCCGGCGGCGGTGCTGACGGCGCTGACCGCGGGCGTGGCGATGTTGTTCACCGATACCGACAGCGCGTGGTACCGCTCGCTTGTTCAACCGTCGATCCAGCCGCCGCCGTGGGTGTTTATTCTCGGGTGGACGCTCCTGTATGTTCTGTGCGCGTGGTCGCTGACGCTTGCCATCCGCCGCGGTGTCGATGCGAAGACCTATGGGCTGTTCGCTCTGCAGGCGGTTTGCAATATTTTGTGGTGTCTGACGTATTTTACTCTGCACCTGCCGTGGCTGGCGCTGTTTATACTGGCGGTTTATCTGGTTGCCGCGCTTTTGACCATGCGCCGCCTGCTTCCGATCTCACCCTTGGCGTGCTGGCTCCTCGCGCCGCTCGCGGCATGGCTGGTCTTCGCCGGCGTCCTGAATTATTTGACGATCCTCTTGAATTGACCGCCGACAGAAAACAACAAGTTGAGAGTTTCCCCTCTTAACTTGTTTTTTTTTATGCAAAAAAGTGTTGACAGAAAAGACGGAAACACGTATAATATAATTGAACAAGCGTTCAACTATTCAATTATTCAAATAAGGAGGCGTTCACAATGGCAAACGAAGAACGCGTTGACCTTGTGCAAAAGGTGCGGGACAGCCTGCCGCAGGAGGATTTTCTGTTTGATTTGGCGGAGCTGTACAAGATTTTCGGGGATTCGACGCGGATCAAAATTTTATATGTGCTGTTTGAGGCGGAGCTTTGCGTCAACGATATCGCGCAGGTGTTGTCCATGACGGTATCCGCCATTTCCCATCAGCTGCGCGTGCTGAAGCAGGCGGGGTTGATCAAATTTCGCCGTGACGGCAAGACGGTGTATTATTCCCTTGCCGACGACCACGTCCGCACGATCATCGATCAGGGCGCGGAGCATGTAGGAGAATGATATGAAAAAAGTATTTCGTTTGGAAGACTTGGATTGCGCGGCCTGCGCCGCCAAAATGGAATGCGCGGTGAAGAAACTGGACGGCGTGAAAGACGCGTCCGTCAGCTTTATGCGGCAGAGCATGATGATCGAAGCCGACGATGACGTGTTTGACGGCGTCGTGGAACAGGCGGCGAAGGTTTGCAAAAAAATCGAACCGGATTGCGTGATCAAACGATGAACAAAAAACAAAAGCGGCTTTTGCGCGACATTGTGATCTCGGCGGCACTGCTGACGGCGGCGTTTGTCACCGATCGCCTGCTGGCGGCGGCGTGGTATGCGCGTTTAGCGCTCTATCTGCCCGCCTATCTGCCGGTCGCCCTGCCGGTCCTGCGCAAGGCGGCGCTCAATTTGAAGAACGGGCAGATGCTCGACGAAAACTTCCTGATGGCGATCGCTACCGTCGGCGCGATGGCGCTTTGCGAATTCCCCGAAGCGGTGTTCGTGATGCTGTTCTATCAGGTGGGCGAATGGTTCGAGGGAATGGCGGTCGCCAAAAGCCGCCGTTCTATCGGGGAATTGATGGAAATCCGTCCGGAAACGGCAACCGTCTTGCGGGACGGGCAGGAAAGGAAGATTCCGCCGGAGGACGCGGTGATCGGAGATATTCTGCTGATTCGTGCAGGAGAAAAGATTCCGCTGGACGGCGTGGTGACGGAAGGGCGTTCCGCCCTGAACACCGCGGCGCTGACGGGTGAAAACGCCCCGCGCGAGGTCGGCGTGGGGGACAGCGTAGTCAGCGGGTGTATCAATTTGCAGGGCGTTCTGCGCGTGCGCGTGCAGAGGCTCTATGAGGACAGTACGGTTGCCAAAATCTTGGAACTGGTCGAAAACTCCGCCGCGGTCAAGTCGCGCAGTGAAACGTTTATTACGCGGTTCGCCCGCGTCTATACGCCCGCTGTCGTCGGGTTGGCGGTGGCCATATCCGTTCTGCCGCCGTTGTTTGTCGGCGCGTGGAGCGATTGGATCCACCGGGGGCTGATCATGCTCGTCGTGTCCTGTCCCTGCGCGCTGGTGCTGTCCGTGCCGCTGACGTTTTTCGGCGGCATCGGCGGGGCGTCCCGCAGCGGCATATTAGTCAAAGGCTCCGAATTCTTGGAGAAGTTGGCGCAAATGGACTGCTTGGCGCTGGACAAGACCGGCACGCTGACGAAAGGGGAATTCCGCGTCCTGCAAACGGTCGGAGATCAAGAGGCTCTGCGCCTCGCGGCTTCGCTGGAAGCGTTCTCGGAACACCCGATTGCACAATCGCTCAAACGTGCATATAACGGGGAATTGCTGCCTGCTCGCAATATACAGGAGCTCTCCGGACTCGGCATGACCGGGGAGATCGACGGGGAAAAAGTGCTGGTCGGCGCGCGCCGGCTGATGGAGAGGTACGGCGTGGCGGTGCCGGACGATACCTTGCCGGGAACAAGCGTGTACGCGGCGCGCGGCGGCAAGTGGATCGGTACGGTGCTGATCGGCGATACCCTCAAAGATACGGCGCGCGCCGCCATGCGCGTCCTGCGGGAACAGGGCGTGCGCGACCTTGTGATGCTCACGGGGGATACGCTCCCCGCGGCGGAGGCGGTCGCGCGGGAGGCGGGTATTTCGACTTTCCGCGCTCAGCTTCTGCCGCAGGATAAGGTGCAGGCGGTGGAAGATCTGTTGAAGACACACAATGTGACGGGGTTTGTCGGTGACGGCATCAACGACGCCCCGGTGCTGGCACGTGCCGATGTGGGCATCGCCATGGGAGCGTTCGGCTCCGATGCCGCGATTGAAGCCGCCGATGTCGTACTGATGCGCGACGATCCGCTTTTGATCGCATCCGCCCGGCGGATCGCCGTGCGCACGAAACGCATCGTTACGGAAAATATCGTGTGCGCGATCGCTGTCAAGGTATTGGTCCTGCTGCTTGCGGCGTTCAATCTTGCGGGCATGGGCGCGGCGATCTTTGCCGACGTCGGTGTGTTGGTGCTGGCGGTTTTGAACGCTCTGCGCGCGCTGAAAAGAGAGTAGTGATATTCATTCGGCAAACAAAAAACGCACGAATTTTCGTGCGTTTTTGTTTATCTTACTTTTACGGTCTGCAACGGGAACAAGGAGTATAGCCTGCGGAGATCGCCTCCTCGCGCGAGGAAAAATCCACGCGGTTGTTCTCCTTGGGCAGGCTCGCGCAGGCGGGAAGATGGAACACGCGCGATTTTTTGTTGCCGATGTAATATATATCCAGCGCGGGCGTGGGCGAAAGCACCGCCGCGGTCTTAACGAGTTCTCCTGCGCGTACGGTCAGCAGGGCGCCGTCTGTGACCGCTTCCACCGTACCCATCGTATCGGTACGCCAAATATCGATCTCCGCCTGATTCAAAATGTCGATCGTTTCCTTGTGCGGATGCCCGTACTCATTGTTTGCGCCGCAGGAGATCACCGCCGTTTGAGGCAGAACGCGGCGCAGAAAATAATAACTCGTGGACGTGGACGAACCGTGATGTCCCACTTTCAAGACGGCGCTCGTCAGGTCGTCATCGAAAGACAGCAGACGCGATTCCGCGTCGCGTTCCAAATCACCGACAAAAAGGAACGACGCCTGTCCCAGCGTCAAGCGCAGAACAACGGAGGTGTTATTGACGTTTTCTTCTTTCTCCGGCTCAAAAGGAAACAGCACTTCAAAATGCGCCTGCCCGAGGTCGCCGCGCGTGCCGCGCAGACATTGCGTGAGCCCTCCCTGCTGTTCGCTCTGCCGCGCGAAGCGGGTAAAGGCGGCGTTATCCGCCTGCAGAACCGGCGCGTAAACGGTTTTACAGGGAAAGTTTTTCAGCACCTGCGTCAGCCCGCCGACGTGATCCTCGTGCGCGTGCGTCGCTACCACGTAATCAAGCGCCGTGACACCTTTTTCTTTCAAAAACGACACGATAAACGCGCCGTCATCCGTGTTGCCGCCGTCGATCAGCATGGCGTGCCCGTCGGAGAAGATCAGCGTACAGTCCGCCTGCCCCACGTCAAGGAAAAAGACGTGCAGTCCGTCCTCGGTCAACTGCCCGGAGGGGACTTCATGCGTACAGCCCACGGCGGCGAGCAACAGCAGCGCCGTCAGGCACATAAGCAGACGTTTCATGGCGTTTCGCCTATGACCGCGGCGTTCGTGCCGGTGTTTTCGGTTGTCTTCATAGTGAATACCGCTATTCATAAGTCCTCACAAAAAAATCCCGGCGCGCACGCCGGGAACGTGTTATTTACCTTCGTAAACCGCTACGCTTTCCACGTGATAATCTTTCAGTGCTTTGCGTCCGTTAAGTCCCGCAAGTTCCATCAGAAACAGAATCTCCACTACTTGCCCGCCGAGCTGCTCCACGAGCTGTGCACACGCCTTGACCGTGCCGCCGGTGGCGATCAGATCGTCTACCAGCACGACCTTCTGCCCCGGTTTGATCGCGTCCTTATGCAGTTCGATCGTCGCGGTACCGTACTCCAAATCATAGGTGGTGCTGACCGTTTCCCGCGGAAGCTTGCCCTTTTTGCGGATCAGAACAAACGGCTTGTGAAAGCGATACGCCAGCGGCGCGCCGAAGATGAACCCGCGGGATTCCGCCCCGGCAATCACATCAAATTCTATGCCTTCGAGCTTTTTTGCCATTTCGTCAATGGCAAGAGAGAACCCGTCAGCGTCCTGCAAAATGGAGGTAACGTCCCGGAACATAATCCCTTTTTCAGGGAAATCGGGAATCGTTACGATATAATCTTTTACGTCTTTTTTCATGTTTTTGCCTTTCCTTTCGTTGCTTTCAGATCGATCTTGGCGCCGTAATCCCGCATACCGAGTTGTATATTCAAGCGGTAATCCGGCAGATTGTCACGTTTAGTAAAGACCTCGCGCACTGCCTGCAGATACTTGAATCCGCCCGAAACGTGCGGCGCGATATAGTGCCCTTCGCCCCATTCATTCCAGTTATCCAGCATGATGAAGCGTTTGCCGAACGCGCCGTCGGGCATACCGTCCGCCATCGTTTTGACTTTCTCCAGCAGGATGCGCCAGTTTTCCGGCGTCAGTTTCCAACGCGGCGTGGACCGGACTCTGGCGGTGCCGCGATACCACGGATAGGGATCCCAGGACTGCGACGCGGTCAGAATCGTAAAATACGGATCGAAAGCCAAGTGACTCTGCATCAGCTCGAGCTGTTTGGCAATGATCTCTTCTTGTGTGGGGAAGGGGTTTTTCGCCTCCGGAGAAGGTTCCTCGGAATGCCAGCAATAGGCAAACGTATGGCGATAGCCCGTGTTTTTGTATTCTTCCAGCACGCTTTTCTTGTCGTAGCGATATTCTACCATAAAGTACACGCCGTCAAAGCCGTATTGCTTGGCTTTTTCACTGCACGCTTCCAACGCTTCACGCGTCTTAGCCGCGCCGCCAAACGCCTCGGCAACGCGAAAAGAATAATCGTATACAAACAGCACCGGCTTGTTGTCGATCATCAGGTAGTTCGGTTGGCGAAAATACTGCTCCGCCCAGTACGGGAGCAGATGATCCGTCAGATCGGCTTTGCCCGACGCGACGCCCGCGTTATCGCATTCCCACATGATCGCAAACTTCATTTGTTTGCCGTAGCGGGACGCTTTGAGCGCGTCAAGCTGATGCTCCAAATACATACCGTCTTTTTTGAGGGGGTGTCCCACATTTTCCTGACAGCGGTACCAGCAGTAAACGAAACAGCCGATACCGTGTTCAAGCGCCCACTTGACTTCCCAGTCCGCGACTTCGGGATCCGCTTCGTCATAATACCCGAGCAGGGGCGTGCGGTCGGGGAAACCCGTCATTCTGGAAAAGCCGGAATAGCCGTTTTCATAGACGTTCCATCCCGGGAAGTAGTGACAGGCGATCAGATAATCCGACGATACCGGATCGATTTCCGGCACACGGTCGCAATAATGCGGAAACTGCATAGCGAACGCCCCCTTTTCTGCATTACGCCTAAACTATAACACAATCGAACGGTTTATGCAAGAAAAAGTTGACGATTCCGTTCTTTTTTTTTATACTATAAGACGACTTGAAAAAAAGGAGGCGGCCGCCATGCTGCCGAAAAACGTGCAGATCGTCATGGATACGCTCCTGTGCGCGGGGTACGAAGTGTACGCCGTGGGCGGCTGCGTGCGCGACCGTCTTTTGGGCAAAACGCCCGATGACTGGGATTTGACGACCTCCGCTCTGCCGGAAGAAACCATGCGGTGCTTTGCCGACCTGCCGCAAAACCTCAACGGGCTTAAACACGGAACAGTCGGAGTGATCCTCTATGGCAGTATGCTGGAAATCACCACTTACCGCATCGACGGCAAATACCGTGACAACCGTCATCCTGAAAAGATAACGTATACCGCTTCCTTAAAAAAAGATCTTGCCCGCCGTGATTTTACGGTGAACGCTATCGCCATGGACCGGCAGGAACGTCTGATCGATCCCTTCGGCGGCTGCGCGGACATTGGACGTCGGCTGATCCGCTGTGTCGGGAAGCCGAAAACGCGCTTCCGTGAGGACGCCCTGCGTATCCTGCGAGGTCTGCGATTTGCCTCACTACCCGGATTTTCACTGGAAAAACATACGCTCGACGCCGCCAACGCCTGTGCTCCTCTCCTTTCCCGTATTGCCGTGGAACGCGTGTATACGGAGGTAAAAAAAATGCTCGCCTTGCCCGGCGCAGGCGATGTTATGGCAAGTACTCTGCCCGTTTTTCGCGCAGTGTTTCCCACGCTTTCCGTTACGGAGGACGCTTGGACGCTGGTATGCCGGCGCGTGAAAGAAAGCGGAAAGAATCCTGAACTTTCGTTTTTATGCATATTGGAACATACGAACATAGAACAGGAAATGAATGCGTTAAAAATGGAAAAGAAGCGCAAAAAACGCTTGTTGACCGCCTATGCTCTGCGCGATACCGTATGGGACGGCAAACGCGCGCTTGCGCGCGCCATGAGCGAGCACGGGCGCGACATCATCCTGCTGTTGTGCCGCTTTCAGATTCTGACAGGACGGTGCGATGCGTCGTGGATGACGGTCGCCGAGGACGCGGCGCGCGGCTGTGTCAGCTTGTCGGAGCTTGCCGTGAACGGGCAGGACCTCAAAGCGGCCGGCTTTCGCGGACAGCGCATCCGGGAAGTGCTG
>JAGCSD010000198.1 GCA_017964345.1 Clostridia bacterium | reverse complement strand
TGGGCAAGAAAAAAGGAACTTACATCGACTTTGACGCCCTGCCGCCGAACACGCAGCTTCGTACCCGGCAGAGCAGCGATCGCATTCATCCGCTGGGCGCGCCGGGCAGTATGACACTGAAGAAGTTCTTTATCAATAAAAAAATTCCTCAAGACGAGCGCGCGCGCCTGCCGCTTCTGGCTTGCGGGCACGAGATTTTGGCAGTATTCGGCATCACGGTTTCCGAACGCGCAAAAGTAACGGAACGATCGCAAAAGATTCTATATATATTCGAAGGAGAAGACACATGATCAGCAAAGAAAAATTAAACATTCTGATTTCCGAAGAAGACATGAAAAAGCGTATAGGCGAAGTTGCCGCGCAGATCAACCGCGATTACGCGGGTAAAAATCTGCTCGTCGTGGGCATACTAAAAGGTGCCATTCTGTTTTATGCCGATCTGGTGCGGCTGCTGGATATGGATGTGCAATTCGATTTTATGACGATCTCCAGTTACGGCAACGCAACCGATTCCACGGGCGAAGTCAAGATCCGCAAAGACCTCGATACGTCAATCGTCGGTCGGGACGTTCTGATCGTGGAGGATATCGTCGACACGGGACTGACGCTGAAAAACTTAAAAGAAGTGCTTTCCACACGCAAACCCGCTTCGCTCAAAATCTGCACCATGCTCGATAAACCGTCCCGCCGGCGCGTCGAGATCCGACCGGACTACTGCTGTTTTGAGATCCCCGACCGCTTTGTCATCGGATGCGGACTCGATTATGCCCAGTGGGGACGTCAGTTCAAGGATATCTGGTACGTTCGCCCGGAGTTTATTGATACGCTGTAAATCTTTTACACGTAGGTTTCACAGACATTTCATGCTTGCGGCGTCCGAGTTATGTTACAATATATAAGACAAACGACGCTATTCTTGTGAAAGGAAAACCCCATGAAGAAACGCATTCTCTACACATTGCTATATACGGCGCTGGTCGTGGTTGTGGTCATACTGGTATTCAACGGTCTGCAAGGCAATGCCAATGAAAAGAAAGAAATCTCGTCCTCGGAATTTATCAAGATGATGCAGGACGGAGAATTCCGGTTTGTTCTGGTCGTCAACAACAATGCGGTTTACGCGGTGACGCAGGAAAACAAGAACAAGATCAACTTTGATCAGGATAACAGTAAGATCAGCGATGACGTGATGCGAAAGTACGAATACAAATCTTCCGTCACTTATACGGAGGAATTTGATAAACTTTTGGCGGAAACGCAGGCGAAATACCCCGATACGTTCCGCTATGATATCCTGCATCAAAGCTCACCGTGGTATCTTCAGTTTTTGCCCTATCTGTTTTTGATGCTTATCATGGGCGTCATTATCTATATCTTTTATGCCCAAACTTCCGGCAACGGTAAGGCAATGCAGTTCGGACGCTCCACCGCCAAGCTGTATGACGAGAGCAAAAAGAAAGTCACATTCAACGAAGTAGCGGGCGCGGATGAAGAAAAAGAAGAATTGGCGGAGATCGTCGATTTTCTGAAAAGCCCCGATAAGTTTACGAAAATGGGTGCCCGGATCCCGAAAGGCGTACTGCTTGTAGGTCCTCCCGGAACGGGCAAAACGCTGCTTGCAAAGTCCGTCGCGGGCGAAGCGGGCGTACCGTTCTTCTCCATCACCGGTTCCGATTTCGTGGAATTGTACGTCGGTATCGGCGCGGCGCGCGTGCGCGATCTGTTTACACAGGCAAAGAAAAACGCGCCCTGCATCATCTTCATTGACGAAATCGACGCTGTCGGTCGCCGCCGCGGAAGCGGTATCGGCGGCGGACATGACGAACGCGAGCAGACGCTGAACCAACTGCTGGTGGAAATGGACGGCTTTATCGGCAACGAGGGGATCATCATTATGGCGGCAACCAACCGCGCCGACATTCTTGATCCCGCCCTTCTGCGCTCCGGACGTTTTGACCGTCAAGTACACGTCCTTCCGCCCGATACCAAGGGACGTGAGGAGATCTTCAAAATTCACGCGCGCAATAAGCATTTTGCGGCGGACGTATCCGCCCACGAAGTGGCACTCCTGACGACCGGATTTGTCGGCGCTGACATCGAGAACCTGTGCAATGAATCCGCGTTGCTTGCCGTGCGGCGCGGCAAAACCGAAATCGGTATGCAAGAGCTCAAGGACGCTATCACCCGCGTGATTTTAGGTCCCGAGAAAAAATCGCATAAGGTCAGCGATCATGAGCGCAAGCTCGTTGCCTATCACGAGGCAGGTCATGCCATTGTGGCGCGCTCACTGCCCCACTGCGATCCCGTAACGGAGGTTTCCGTCATTCCGCGCAGCGGCGCCGGCGGCTATACGCTGACGCGTCCGAACGACAATTCCGACACCTATTCCCGCCGGTATATTCTCGATACCATCACTATGTCGCTGGGCGGGCGCGCGGCGGAAAAGCTGGTCCTGGGCGATATTTCAACCGGCGCTTCGTCGGACATCCGTCACGCCACCGATCTTGCCAGAAGTTATGTGACCAAGTACGGTATGTACGACGAGATCGGTCCGATATATTTGGGTGACGCTGACGGCGATGAGATCTTCCTGGGACGTGATTTTTCCACGCACAAGGCATTTTCCGAAGAGCTTTCTTCCAAGGTGGACGCCGCTATTCACGAGATCATTCTCTCCGCCGATCAGAAAGCGTATCAGATTTTGGCGGACAAACTGCAGATCCTTCACAACTTAGCCGAAGTCCTCCTGAACAAAGAGAAGATCACCGGAACGGAGTTTGAAGCGATCTACAACGGCAAGACGCTGGCGGACTTCCTTGCCGCGGAGAGCGCGTCCGCGAACGCGGACAGCGACAGCACAGCGCCCATAGCCCCCGCTCCGGCAAAAGCATAAGCCAAGGGGAGCCGATCGCTCCCCTTTTTCTGAAAAGCAGTTGCCTGATTACGCAAGAGGTGATATAATACCATACGCAGATTGTCTGTAATCTTGCATCGGATTCTGCGCAATACGCCTTCGTGAACCATGTCAGGGCCGGAAGGCAGCAGCATTAAGCGTCTCGGCGTATGTGCCGCAGGTCGATCTGATGCAAGATTACAGGCAATCTGTTTTTTTGAGGTCCCCGCCGTGTTGAAAATAACGGATCAAAACAAAAAGAAAATCGGTACTCTTCTGCTGATTACGGGCATTTTGGTGATGCTCGGGCTGTGTCTGCTGATCGGCAGACCGTTGATTCGTTACGCCCGGGAACCGGAGCTTTTTCGCGCATTCATGACGCGGCACGGGTTCTGGGCATATTTTTTGTTTGTATTGGCGGTCGTATTTCAAGTCATATTCGCGTTTATTCCCGGTGAACCGTTTGAACTGCTGGCGGGTTACGCGTTCGGTACTGTTCCGGGCACTCTGCTTTGCCTGCTCGGTTCGGCGCTCGGCAGTACTATCGTCTTTTTTCTCACGCGCCGATTCGGCGTCAAATTTGTGGAACTGTTTTTCTCCATGGACAAGATTCGCTCCATGCGCTTTTTGAACAATAAAAAAGAAATGTACGCCATTACTTTTCTGCTGTTCTTTATTCCCGGCACGCCCAAGGATCTGCTTTCGTATGTCGCCGGGCTGACGCCGATCCGCTTTCTGCCCTATTTGTTGATTTCCACCGCCGCGAAAATCCCGTCTATCGTATCCTCGTGCATGGGCGGCAACGCCGTGGGAAATAAAAGCTATTTTTATGCCGCCATCGTCTTGACCGCTACGGCGCTCCTCAGCGTAACGGGCATTTTCATTTATCGAAGGATCCACGCGCGGAAAAGCAAAGAAAAAGAAACCGATTTTGAAAACAAAAATACCGGCTGAAGTATGAACTCAGCCGGTATTTCTTTTGACAGAGATCGTGCGAAATTACACCACGCCGAACGCCAGCATGGAATCCGCCACTTTGATAAAGCCCGCGATGTTGGCACCGGCAACCAAGTTGCCTGCCATACCGTACTCTTTCGCGGCGGCGGCGGCATTGTGATAGATGTTGCGCATGATATCATGCAGTTTGGCGTCCACTTCTTCAAACGTCCAGGAATACCGCATGGAGTTCTGACTCATTTCCAGCGCAGACGTCGCCACGCCGCCGGCGTTTGCCGCCTTGGCAGGGGCAAACAGTACGCCGGAAGTCTGGAACGCATGGATCGCTTCCGGGGTGGACGGCATATTAGCGCCTTCCGCCACGGCGATCACGCCGTTTGCGATTAACGCCTTGGCGCTGTCCTCATTGATTTCATTCTGCGTGGCGCACGGCAAAGCGATATCGCAGGCAACCGTCCAAATGCCGGCGCAGCCTTCGGTATAGGTGGCTTCGGGATGATACGCAAGGTATTCTTTGATGCGCGCGCGCTTAACTTCCTTGATCTCCTTGACCGCCTCAAGGTCAATGCCGTTTTCATCTACGATATAACCGTTGGAATCCGACATCGCAACGACCTTAGCGCCCAGTTCCGTCGCCTTTTGATTGGCATAGATCGCCACGTTGCCGGAACCGGAAATGACGACCTTTTTGCCTTTGAAGGAAAGTCCGTTGTCCTTGAGCATTTCATCGGTAAAATAGCACAGACCGAAGCCCGTGGCTTCCTTAC
>JAGCSD010000197.1 GCA_017964345.1 Clostridia bacterium | reverse complement strand
TCGCTGTTTCCGTGCTTTCGGAAAAGCAGTGCATGACGCCGAAAGAGATACGGTGTTCCCTCAAAAGCGAAAGCATATCGCCGATGGCGTCCCGCGTGTGGATAACGACCGGAAGTTCGGCTTCTTTGGCGGCTTCCGCCTGTAAAAGAAACGCCTCGATCTGGGTTTCTTCGGGCGGATTCTCTTTCCAGTGGAAGTCCAGCCCGATTTCGCCTACGCCCACGCATTTGGGATGACGCCACAGCGCTTTCAAGTCTTCCAACGCTTGCGGCGAAAACCGATCCGCGTGTTCGGGATGAACGCCCGCGCAGAACCACAAAAACGGATGCTTCTCCGCCCACCGGGCGACAAGCAAGCCGTCGTCGACGGTGCAGGCGGCGTCGATCACGCAGGAAACGCCTTTTTCCGGCAAGCCGGAAAGTACCGCGTCGCGGTCCGCGTCAAAACGCGCGTCCTCGTAATGACAGTGAACGTCGATCAGATCAGTCATCGTACCGAACAACCCGCTCCGAACGCTTTTTCGGGCGAAACGAGCGACAGATCGCCGTTCGCGTCTTCGGCGCAGAGAAGCATTCCTTCGCTGAGAACGCCGCGGAGTTTGGCGGGCTTCAGATTGGCGACCAGCACCACGGTTTTGCCGATCAACTCTTCGGGCGTATAGAACTTGGCGATACCCGAAACGACCGTGCGCTCGCGTTTGCCGTCGTCAAGCAGCAGTTTTAACAGCTTATCGGATTTCTCGAGCTTGACGCATTCCTTGACGCGCGCCGTCACCAGCTGCGTTTTGGCAAACTCGTCAAGGGAGACAGGCTCCGCCGCCGACTCTTTTTTCGCTTCTTCCGCGGCGGCTTTTTCCTCCGCCATACGTGCAAATTCGGCTTCTACGTCGATACGCGGAAACAGGTTTTCGGGCTTTTGCACACGTACGCCGGGCGTCAAGCCACCGAATGAGTATGCGCTTTGAAGCGTCGCCTGCTCCTCCGAAACGCCGAGCGCCGCCCGGATTTTGGCGGGGTTTTTTGTCATAACGGGCGAAATCAGAATGCTGATGATACGCACACATTCCGCCAGATTGTACAGTACCGTAGCAAGGCGCGCGCGCTTGGATTCATCTTTGGCAAGCGCCCACGGCATGGTTTCGTCGATATATTTGTTACAGCGGGAAACAAGTTTCCACACCTCGGCAAGCGCCGCGGAAAGCTGTAGTTCGTCCATCTTTTTCTCAAACGCGCCGGGCGTCGATAGTGCCAGTGTGATCAGCTCGTCGTCCGGATCGCCCTTTTCTTCCGGTCGAGGCAGTACGCCGCCGAAGTATTTTTCGATCATCGCGCAGGTGCGGCTGACGAGGTTCCCCAAATCATTCGCGAGGTCCGCGTTGATGCGGGCAAACAACGCTTCGTTGGTAAAGTTGCCGTCCGCGCCGAAGGGCATTTCACGCATCAGGAAATAGCGGATGGCGTCCACGCCGTAACGCTCGCACAGCACCACCGGATCCACGACGTTGCCGCGCGATTTGCTCATTTTTTCGCCGCCGAATACGAGCCAGCCGTGTCCGAATACCTGCTTGGGAAGCGGCAGATCGAGCGCCAGCAGCATAGCCGGCCAGATGATCGTATGAAAGCGCACGATCTCTTTACCCACCAAATGC
Organism: Clostridia bacterium; assembly: GCA_017964345.1. Lineage (GTDB taxonomy): Bacteria > Bacillota > Clostridia > Christensenellales > QALW01 > UMGS1322. The sequence goes on along the minus strand of JAGCSD010000197.1, from coordinate 3,442 downwards.
AAGTCGGCGGGCCAGTACGCGTCCATCTTGTTTTCAAGGTCGTTTCCGTAGCCGAGTGACGAAATATAGTTGGACAGAGCGTCAATCCACACATAGACGACGTGCTTTTCGTCAAACGTGACGGGAATGCCCCACTTGATGCTCGTGCGCGACACACATAAGTCTTCCAGACCGGGTTTTAAGAAATTGTTGATCATTTCTTTGGCGCGGGAGGGCGGCTGAATGAACTCCGGGTGCGTTTCGATATGTTCAATCAGGCGATCCTGATACTTGGACAGACGGAAGAAATAGCTTTCCTCCCTCATTTTTTCCACATCGCGCCCGCAGTCGGGGCATTTGCCGTCCACGAGCTGTGTTTCGGTGAAGAAACTCTCGCAGGGCGTGCAGTACCAGCCTTCATATTCGGCTTTATAGATATCACCCTGATCGTAGAGTTTTTTGAAAATCGTCTGCACGGTCTTGACGTGGTAATCGTCCGTCGTGCGGACATAGAGGTCATAGTCCACGTCCATGAGCTTCCATAATGTTTTGATGTTCGCCACGATATTGTCGACGTACTGTTTGGGCGTCAGCCCTGCCGCCGCCGCTTTTCGTTCGATCTTCTGCCCGTGTTCGTCAGTGCCGGTCTGAAACAGCACATCGTACCCCTGCATTTTTTTGAAGCGGGCGATGGTGTCCGCCGCCACGGAGCAGTAGCTGTGCCCGATATGCAGATTATCGCTCGGGTAATAGATCGGTGTGGTGATATAATACGTTTTTTTCATACTCGTTCTCCTTCTTGTGTTTAGTCCGCGCCGCCGAAAAAGTCCGGCAGTCCTCCGGTGGCAAACGCGTTGGCGTCCGCCGAAGCCGGCGAGCCGTTCATGAGGGTGAAAAACCCTGCCGCGCCGATCATGGCGGCGTTATCCGTGCAAAGGTCGGGCGGCGGGCAATAAAACGAAACCTGTGCCGAACGGCACATTCGCGCCAGCCGTTCGCGCAAAGCGCGGTTTGCCGCCACTCCGCCGGCTAAAACGAGCGTGCGCGAGCCCGCAGCTGTTACCGCGCGCATGGTTTTTTCAGCAAGCTGACGCACCACCGCCTCCTGAAAGGAAGCGGCAAGGTCGGCAACCGGAACGGGTTCCCCTTTCTGCTCAAGCGTATGCACCAGATTGACCAGCGCCGTTTTGATACCGCTGAACGAAAAGTCGCAGTTATCCTCTTTTTCCACCTGCGTGGCAAACCGGAACGCGCGCGGATCGCCCTGTTCCGACACGCGGTCGATCTCTACGCCGCCGGGATAGCCTAATCCCAGCACGCGCGCCGCTTTGTCAAACGCTTCGCCTGCCGCGTCGTCGCGCGTTGCGCCGAGCAGAGTAAAATCACAGGCGGTGCGTGCCTCTAAAATGTGGCTGTGCCCGCCGGACACTGCCAGTGCGATAAACGGCGCGTTAAGCTCGGGAAACGCCAAAAAATTGGCGCAGATATGCCCCTGAATATGATGCACGCCTACCAACGGCTTGTCCAGCGCCAGCGCCAAGCCCTTGGCGAAGTTGAAGCCTGTCAGCACCGCGCCGATCAGCCCGGGACCTTGCGTGACGGCGATGGCGTCGATCCCGTCAAACGTCACGCCTGCCTGCTCCAGCGCCTCCTGTACCACCGGCACGAGCGTCTGCGTATGACTGCGCGAGGCGATTTCCGGCACCACGCCGCCGTAGCGTTTATGCACGGGGATCTGCGTGGCGATCACGTTGGACAAGACTTCTCTGCCGTCTTTTACGACCGCCGCCGCCGTTTCGTCGCACGATGACTCGATCGCCAGTATGCAGGCGTGTCCGCGTTTTTTCAGTTGTTCCGCGCGCGCGCGCGCACGTTCATCAAACGTACTCATTGATACAAATAGTCCTCATCGGGATCGTCCGTCTTTTTAACGGATGATTTGATCAAAACCGTGCCGACGCCAAGCGGGATCAGCATCAGAAAGTCATAGAACCACTGGATGCCGGTTAATAGATCGCTTTGCGTCTGCGGCGAAAATACTACGCGAAGCCAAAACCCGCCGGAAAGCGGCGAAAGCAAGGATGTCTGCGTACTGAACCACGCCAAAAAAATGTTGAGCAGCGCCGCCGTCAGCACGGAGGCAAACACCGAATACCAGCCGATGCCGAGCAAGGCAAGCCGCCCGCGCTTGTGCAGACACCAAATCAGCAGTGCCGCCAGCGGCAGATAGCATGCCAACGCTATCCGGCGCGCATAGGAAACTGCCGTGCCGACTTTTTGCAGATACGCTTCCTCACTGTCGCTCCACAATGTTTCGCCCCGCGCAAGCACCACCCAGCGCGAGGTAACGGGCCCGCGCGCGGAGAGCGTGACAAGCGATTCCGGCACGGTCCGGTACAGCGTCCTGTTGAACGGCTCCTGTCCGCGTATCGCCGCCTGCAGGCTGTGATACACGTCCCGGAACTGATCGGTGTTTTTCAGTCCCATGCGATACGTGATCACGTATCGCTTATCCTGCCCCAAATAAAAGGACTGACTTCCCGACACGTTGATAACGCCGACAAGGAAAAACGTCAGCGCCAGCAAAACGCCCAGCAGAACGCCCAGGATTCGCTCCGCCGGAGCGATGCGGGATCTTTTCATTCCTTTCTCCCCAAATACGCGCGGATGAACAGGTCCAGATCGCCGTCCATGACCGCCTGAATGTTGCTGGTTTCCACGTTGGTACGATGATCCTTGACCATTGTATACGGACAGAACACATAACTGCGGATTTGACTGCCCCACTCGATTTTTTTCACGTCGCCGCGCAGTTCTAATTCTTTTTCCTCGCGTTCCCGCTCGCGCAGTTCGATCAAACGGGAACGGAGCATATTCATGGCGGTTTCGCGGTTCTGAATTTGTGAACGCTCCTGCTGGCACTGCACGATGATGCCCGTGGGCTTGTGCAGAATGCGGATAGCGGATTCCGTTTTATTGATATGCTGTCCGCCCGCGCCGGTGGAACGACGGGTTTCGATTTCGATATCCTCCGGCGGAATGACAATAGCGCCTTCCTCTTCAATTTCGGGCATGACTTCAAGCGACGCAAACGACGTATGCCGCCGCGCGTTGGAATCAAACGGCGAAATGCGCACCAGGCGATGCACGCCTTTTTCCGCTTTCAAAAAGCCGTAAGCGTTTTCGCCCGACGCACGGAACGTCACACTCTTAATCCCCGCCTCGTCACCAGCCAGAAAATCAAGCTCTTCCACCTTATATCCGCTTTTGTCGCAGTAGCGGCGATACATACGGTAGAGCATTTCCGTCCAGTCCTGCGCCTCGGTGCCGCCCGCGCCGGCGTGCAGCGTCAGGATCGCGTTGTTCCCGTCGTATTCGCCGCGAGGCAGCGTGGTCAGGCGAAGCTCTTCGGCGTCCTGCGCGAGTTTTTCCACGTCTTCCGCGATCTCGGCAGCCATCTCGT
>JAGCSD010000196.1 GCA_017964345.1 Clostridia bacterium | reverse complement strand
TGATCGGGCTGACGCTCGTCCACTTTGTTTTCGGCGGCAGTCAGGCGCCCGCCCCGGTGATCCTGCTTCTGGGGGCGGAAGCGGCGGCGACCGCGCCCGCTGCCACGCTGATGGTGGTCAAGCAGTATAAGGCGCGCGGTCCGGTGACCGACGCGCTCCTGCCCGTTGTGGCGCTCGACGACGCCATCGGACTGATGATTTTCTCGGTCTGCATGGCGGTCGCCAAAGTGTTTGCGTCGCCCGATGCGGTGATTTCCTTTTCCGCGGTTGTGTTGCGTCCGCTTTTGGAGATCGTGCTGTCCTTGGGACTTGGCGCGGCAATCGGCGCACTGCTTGCGCTTTGTATGCGCTTTTTCAAATCGCGTGCGAATCGCCTGACGCTGATGGTCGCGTCCGTCTTACTCGGCATCGCGGTGACGGAACTGCTCAGCCCGTATTTAAGCCTGTCTTCCCTTTTGGTGTGCATGATGATCGGCGCGTTGTTTGCCAATCTGCGGGACGACTCGGTAAAAATTTTAGAGGGCGCGGAACGCTGGACGCCGCCGCTGTTCATGGCGTTTTTCGTCATTTCCGGCGCAAACCTCCAGCTCGATATGCTTCTTGCCAGCGGCATTGTGGGCATCGTGTATATCCTCTTCCGTGTGCTTGGCAAATACTTCGGCGCACGCCTGGGCGCAACGGTGGTCAAAGCCAATAAGAACATCCGCAAATATCTCGGCGTGGCGCTGATTCCGCAGGCGGGCGTTGCCATCGGTATGGCGGTGGCGGTCGCATCCGAAAAGCAAATGGCGCCTTATGCGGATAAAATCGTGACGGTGGTGCTGTGCGCCACGCTCGTATATGAACTGATCGGTCCCGTTTTGACGAAAATCGCGTTGACCAAAGCAGGCGAGATCGAAAAAAATAACGGAGAAAAATCATGGATTTCAAACAAGAAATAGCGGCGTGCGTTGCCGCGCAGACAGGCGTTTCCGCGGAGGAATGCGCCGGTTATATCGAAATCCCGCCGCAGAAGGACATGGGCGATTTCGCCTTCCCCTGCTTCAAATTGGCGCGCATTCTGCGCAAGGCGCCGCCGCAGATCGCGCAGGAGCTCAAGGCGTCCGTCGCTTTGCCGGACTTTGTCGCCTCCTGTGAGGCGGTAGGCGGCTATCTCAATTTCTTTCTTGACTCCGCCAAGCGCGCGGAGGCGGTTTTGCGCGAAATCGACGCGCAGGGAGAGCGGTATGGCGCTACTGAACAGGGTGCCGGCAAGACGGTCTGCATGGATTATTCCTCGATCAATATCGCCAAACGGTGCCATATCGGGCATTTAACAACGACGGTTTTGGGCAATTCCCTTGCCAAAATCCATCGGTTTTTGGGTTACAACGTCGTTTCGATCAACCATTTGGGCGACTGGGGCACGCAATTCGGCAAAATGCTGTGCGCGTTCAAGCATTGGGGAGATCGAGCGGACGTGGAGGAAATGGGCGTCAACGCGCTGATCGAATTGTATGTGCGCTTTGAAAAAGAAGCCGACGACGCCATGCAGGAGGAAGCCCGCGCGTGGTTTAAGAAAATCGAAGACGACGATCCCGAAGCCATAGAGCTGTTTTCGTGGTTCAAGGATATTACGCTCAAGGACGTGGCGCATATTTACGATCTTTTGGGTATTACATTTGATTCCTATGCCGGCGAGAGTTTTTATAAAGACAAATGCGCGCCGGTTATCGAAGAATTAAAAGAAAAAGAATTGCTTGAATTTTCCGAGGGCGCGTATGTCGTTAAGCTTGATCAATTTGATATGCCGCCCTGCTTGATCCTAAAAGCCGACGGCGCGACGATCTACGCCACGCGCGATCTGGCGGCGGCGTTTTACCGCAAACAAACGTATGATTTCGATAAATGTCTGTATATCGTGGCGTATCAGCAGAATCTGCATTTCAAACAGGTGTTCAAGGTCATTGAATTGATGGGATATCCTTGGGCAAAAGACCTCGTTCATGTGCCGTTCGGCATGGTATCCTACGAGGGCGAAACGCTTTCGACGCGCAAAGGGCACGTCGTGTATCTGGACGAAGTGCTGGATCGCGCGTGCGAAAAGGCGTTGTCAATCATCAACGAAAAGAATCCCGACCTCGCCGATAAGGAAACGGTGGCGCGGCAGGTGGGGATCGGCGCGGTCGTGTTTTACGATCTGTTTGCCGGACGCATCAAGGATGTGGATTTTTGGTGGGATCGGGCGCTCAATTTTGACGGCGAAACCGGACCTTACGTGCAGTACGCGCACACGCGGTGCTGTTTGGTGCTTGCCAAAGCGCCCGCGCTTGACGCGGACAAGGCGGATTTTACCCGCCTTGCCGACGAAGCGGCGCGCGATCTTGTCGCGCTTTTGGAAGCGTTCCCCGCTCTTGTGCAGGAGGCGGCGGAAAAATACGAGCCGTCCGTCATTACGCGCTATGCGGCAGGCTTAGCGCAGGCGTACAACCGCTTTTATTTCGACAACCGCATTTTAGGGGAGGAAGAGGACGTCATGCAGGCGCGACTGTTGGTTACAAAATGTACGCGCGACGTCTTAAAAACCGCGCTCGGGCTGTTAGGTATCGAAGCGCCGGAAAAAATGTAAAGAGAAAGGTTTGATAACAGGAAAGACGCGCTCTTTCCTGCTTTTCTTTATTGACTTTTCCTGCTTTGTTTTTTATAATAATAACAGATTTTTGATTAGCGCAGGGCTGTATGAAACGCTTTTACGAGGACACGAAAAAAACAAGTGAAAACCGTTTGCCGCAAGTTCTGACGAATGGAGGAGATGCGTGAATGATTCGTTTCGTCTTTTTAGATCTGGACGGCGTACTGCTTGATTTTGCTTCGGCGGAAAAAAACGCCGTAAAACAAACGTTGGCGGCGTTTTCCTTGCCGAACGACGACGATACCGCCGCGCTGTACAGCCGTCTGAACGACGCGTGCTGGCGTATGCTTGAACAAGGTAAAATTAGGAGGGAGCGCCTACTCCTCAAACGATTTGAGGATTTGCTTGACGCGCTGGGCGCTCAAGGCGACGCGGAGGCGATCAACCGCGCGTATCGGGATAATCTGTCGCGCCGGGGCGATCTTTTGCCCGGCGCCAAAGAACTTTTGCGTGAGATCCAGCCATATTATCGACTCTATGCGGCGTCGAACGGAAACGCGGCGGTTCAGCGCGGGCGTTTGGCGGCGGCGCGGATTACTGCGTATTTCGATCACATTTTCCTTTCGGAAGAAATCGGATGGGACAAGCCGCAAAAAGAATTTTTTGAAGCGTGTTTTCGCACGATCGACGGGTTTGACAGGCGCGAGGCGATTTTGCTGGGCGACCGTCCGGGATCGGATATTCTCGGCGGTCGCGCGGTTTCCCTGCGCACATGCTTTTTCGATCCGACGGGACAGAGCGACGGCGGCGCCGACTACGCGATCCGCTCGCTTGCGCAGTTCCCGGTGCTTCTGAAAACCCTGTAAAGGAGGAAACGCTGTGTTTGGATTGGTGATGGCGGACGTCGGACAGTTGACGCCGGAACAAAAAGAAACGTATCATGCCTATTATTGCGGGCTTTGCCGGGCGCTCGGTGCGCAGGCCGGTTTGCGCGGCAGGCTGACGCTGAATTTCGACCTGACCTTTCTGATCTTGCTTCTGAGCGCATACAATCAGGAAGAGGAAGCACGTGAAACCTTTCGCTGCCCGGCGCATCCG
>JAGCSD010000195.1 GCA_017964345.1 Clostridia bacterium | reverse complement strand
GAGTCCTTTTTCGCTGATGCGGTCACCGATCCATATCGCCACGGCGGTACCGGCTGTCAGGGACAGACCGACCAGCGCGTAACCCATGATCGGGTTGATGCCGTCCGCCAAAATCGTTTGACTGCGTGAAAAGGCGTAGCAAATGCCGACAGCCTGTAAAAACGCCAGTCCGAAAGACGTGTAGCGCACGATCTTGTTGATTTTCTCTCTGCCGTCCTCATCATGCGCCAGCCGCTCCAGGGAAGGAATGACCACCTGAAGAAGCTGAATGATAATGGAGGCGTTGATGTAGGGCGAAATGCCCATTGCCATGAACGTATACCCTTCAAGCGAGCCGCCGGTGATGATGTTCATGAGACCCCAAATGCTCGTCTGTGCCGCTTCGATCGTCAGCGACGGGTTCACGCCGGGCGTCGGGATATAGCAGCAGAGGCGATACACGAGCAGCATCAGCAGGGTAAAGAGGATCTTTTTACGAAGCTCGGGAAGCTTCCATGCGTTTCTGAAAACCGAAAACATGGTTAGATCACCTCCGCCTTGCCGCCAAGCGCTTCGATCTTCTGCTGCGCCGTGCGGGTAAAGGCGGCAACCTGAACAGTAAGGCGCTTCGTCAATTCACCGTTTCCCAGAACTTTTACACCGTTTTTTTCGATTTTGCTGATTACGCCTTTTTCTTTCAGAAGTTCCGCCGTTACGACGGTGTCTTCGTCAAAAATCTCCAGCGCTTTCACATTGATTTGCGTATAAACCTTGCTGAAGGGATTGTAAAAACCGCGTTTGGGCAGGCGACGCGTCAGCGGCATCTGACCGCCTTCAAATCCCGGACGGACACCGCCGCCGGAACGCGCGTTCTGACCTTTGTGTCCCTTACCGGATGTTTTGCCCAGACCGCTGCCCGGACCGCGTCCGCGACGGCGACCGACCTGAGTGGCACCCTCAGCGGGTTTCAGATCTACTAATTTCATGTTTCGTACCTCCGTTTAGTCTGTTTCCTCAACGGTAACGAGGTGCTTGACCTTGAAGATCATGCCGCGGATAGCGGCGTTGTCCTCTTTAATCACCGATGAGTGCAGCTTTTTCAGACCAAGTGCCTGAACCGTGGCGATCTGATCCTTCTGACAGGCGATCGTGCTTTTGGTCAGTGTAATTTTCAACATATTTTCCGCCTCCCTCAGCTCAAAATGTCCTCGACGGTCTTACCGCGCATCTGCGCGATCTGCTCCGCCGTTCTCAGGGACGCAAGACCTTCGAGCGTCGCCTTCACACAGTTGGCGGGGTTGTTGGAACCCTGGCTCTTGGTCAGAATATCGCGCACACCGACCATTTCCAGTACGTCACGCACCGGACCGCCGGCGATAACGCCGGTACCTTCGGGCGCGGGCATCAAAAGGACCTTGCCGCGGCCGAACTTGCCGACCACTGCGTGCGGGATTGTCGTGCCGCGCAGGGACACAGTGATCATGTGCTTTTTCGCATCCTCGGTCGCCTTGCGGATCGCTTCGGGTACTTCCACGGCTTTGCCCTGACCGACGCCAACGTGACCGTTGCCGTCCCCGACGACGACCAGCGCCGCCAGACGCATATTACGGCCGCCCTTCACCGTTTTGTCAACACGATTGACTGAAACCAGTTTCTCTTTCAAATCCAGTGTTTTGGGATCGATTTTATTCATTGCTTATTACCTCCCCTTAGAATTCCAGTCCCGCTTCACGCGCGGCTTCCGCCAACGCCTGAACACGACCGGTGTAGAGGTAACCACCTCTGTCGAATACAACTTCTTTGATTCCCTTGGCTTGCGCGCGCTCGGCAACCAATTTGCCCACTACCTGCGCCGCCTCGGTCTTGGTTTTACCCTTGACCTGAGAAGCGACTTCGCTCTCTAAGGTGGAAGCGGATGCCAGAGTGCATCCTTTGCTGTCGTCGATCACCTGTGCGTAGATGTGACTGTTGCTGCGATACACGTCCAGGCGCGGACGCTCGCTTGTGCCGCTGAGCTTCTTGCGGACACGGGCGTGTCTGGCAAGACGGTTGGCGTTTTTATCAATTTTCGTAATCATATTCTGTCACGCTCCTTTACTTCTTACCGGACTTGCCCTCTTTGAGTGCGACATGCTCGCCCTCATAGCGGACACCCTTGCCGTGATACGGTTCAGGCGGACGGACGCCGCGGATTTCCGCGGCAAACTGACCGATCACCTGCTTATCGGCACCGTGGATCACGATGCTGGTCTGCGAGGGGCACTCGATCGTCACGCCTTCCGGTGCTTCCATTTCCACCGGGTGAGAGAAGCCGAGCGTCAGCACGAGCTTTTTTCCCTGCATCGTCGCACGGTAACCGGTTCCCTGGATCACCAGGCTCTTGGAAAAGCCTTCGGAAACGCCGATGACCATGTTATGCAGCAGCGTGCGAGTCAACCCGTGCAGTGCGCGATGGTCTTTATCGTCGGACGGACGCTCCACCGTTACGGTGTTGCCGTCGACCTTGATCGTCATGTCCTTGGCCAGTTGCTGCGTGGTGGTTCCCTTGGGACCTTTGGCAGTAACCACGTTGCCGTCAGCGACCGAAACGGTGACGCCGGCGGGAATAGTGATAGATTGCTTCCCTATTCTTGACATAATCGTTCCTCCTTCTTACCAGACGTACGCCAGAACTTCGCCGCCGATATTCAGCGCGCGCGCCTGCTTGTCGGTCATAACGCCCTTGGACGTGGAGATAATGGCAACCCCCATGCCGCCCAGCACGCGGGGAAGCTCCTCCGCACGGGCATACACTCTCAAGCCGGGCTTGGAAATTCTGCGAAGACCGGAAATGATCTTTTCTTTGTTGGCGCCGTATTTCAGCGTAATACGGATGGTTCCCTGAGGCGCCTCGTCGATCAGCTCCACGCCCTTGATGTAGCCTTCATCCAGAAGGAGCTGTGCAATGGACTGCTTGATCTTGGATTTGGGAATATCGACCGTGGTATGTCTTGCTACCATGGCGTTGCGGATTCTGGTGAGCATATCCGCGATAGGATCTGTTAAAACCATGTTTGTGTTCCTCCTTCCTGTTACCAACTGGCTTTTTTCACGCCGGGAATCTGACCTTTGTATGCCAGTTCACGGAAGCAGATGCGGCAAACGCCGTATTTGCTCAGAACGGCATGAGGACGACCGCAAATACTGCACCGCGTATAAGCGCGGGTAGAGAATTTCGCAGGTCTTTGCTGTTTGATCTTCATTGATGTCTTTGCCATGTTTCCGTCCTCCTCCCTCAGTTGGCGTAGGGCATACCCATCAATCCCAAAAGGGCGCGGGCTTCCTCGTCGGATCTTGCCGTAGTCACAAAAATGATATCCATTCCCCGTACTTTATCGATCTTATCGTACTCGATCTCGGGGAAGATCAACTGCTCCTTGATACCCAAGGCGTAATTGCCGCGACCGTCAAAAGCGTTGGCGGAAACGCCGTGGAAGTCACGCACGCGCGGAAGCGCGATGTTGAGCAGTTTATCCACAAACTCATACATTCTTTCGCCGCGCAGGGTGACCTTCGCGCCGATATTCATGCCCTCACGGACCTTGAAGTTAGCAACGGACTTTTTAGCCTTCGTTACCACAGGCGCCTGACCGCTGATCAGGGCGATTTCCTGAACCGCGGCGTCAAACTTCTTGGCGTCGTCCTTCAAATCGCCTAAACCGACGTTGATAACGACTTTTTCCAGTTTGGGAACCTGCATAATGTTCTGATAGCCGAACTTCTCGCGCAAAGCGGGAACGATCTCGCTAATGTACTTGTCTTTTAATCTGGCCATAGTATCTCCTTAACCTCCGATCCTCTCTCAATCGATGCTCTTGCCGCATTTTTTGCAGACGCGAACTTTTTTACCGTCCACGGTCTTGCTTTCCACGCGCACGCCGCGCTTGCAGGCGGAGCAATAGAGCATTACGTTGGAGGCGTCGATCGCCGCTTCACGCTCGATCCTGCCGCCGGGCTCGCCCATTTTCTTGGGCTTGGTGTGGCGGGTGATCATATTGACGCCCTCCACAATCACGCGGTTCGCCTTCGGGAATGCCTGGAGGACCTTGTGTGTTTTGTTTTCACCGAGATTTTTGCTGTTGCCGCTGATCACGACAACGGTATCTCCCTTTTTGATTTTCATGCTGCCGTCCTCCTTACAGAACTTCCGGGGCAAGAGAAATGATCTTCATAAAGTCTTTTTCACGAAGCTCTCTTGCGATCGGCCCGAACACACGGGTACCGCGGGGAAGTTTTTGGTCGTTGATGATCACGGCGGCGTTTTCGTCAAAGCGAATATACGTGCCGTCGGCACGGTGAATGGGCTTGGTCGTACGCACGATCACGGCTTTGACCACGTCGCCTTTTTTGACAACGCCGCCGGGCTGTGCCGTTTTCACGCTTGCCACGATGGTGTCGCCCACACTGCCATACCGTCTGAACGAGCCGCCGAGGACTCTGATACACATGATTTCTTTAGCGCCGGTATTGTCGGCAACTTTCAGTCTTGTCTGAGGCTGAATCATAATTTACCCCTTTCCGGTAAAATCGATGGCAAGGCTTATTTCGCCTTTTCCACGATCTCCACCAATCTCCATCTTTTATCTTTGCTCAGCGGTCTGGTTTCCATGATCCGCACGGTATCGCCGATGCCGCATTCATTTTTTTCGTCGTGCGCCTTGAACTTGGTCGTGCGGTTGACCGTTTTGCCGTACAGAGGATGAAGTACCTTTGTTTTAACGGCTACCACTATGGTCTTATCCATTTTGTCGCTGACCACAATGCCTACTCTTTGCTTGCGAAAGTTTCTTTCCAAAGTCCTCAAGCCTCCTTATCCTTTCAATTCGGTTTCTCTCAAAATAGTCATCACGCGGGCGATGTCCTTTTTGCAGGCATCGATCTGCTTGACGTTGTTGAGCTGTCCGGTGGCGTTCTGAAATCTGAGGTTCAGCAGCTCTCTTTTAAGCTCCGCCAGCTTCTTGTTCAGCTCTTCGGTGTTCATTTCACGAAGCTTGCTCGGTTTCATTCCACTTCACCGTCCTGTTCTGTATTGAAATCTTCCTTTTTCACGAACTTCACCTTCAGGGGAAGCTTGTGTCCCGCCAAACGGAGGGCTTCGCGAGCGACCTCTTCATCCACGCCTGCCATTTCAAACAGGACGCGGCCGGGCTTGACAACGGCAACCCAGTATTCGGGCGAACCTTTACCGGAACCCATGCGCGTTTCCGCGGGTTTTGCGGTGACAGGCTTATCGGGGAAAATCTTGATCCACACCTGTCCGCTGCGCTTGATGTAACGCGTCATGGCGATACGGGCGGCTTCGATCTGCGCGCTGGTCACCCAGGAAGGCTCAAGCGCCATTAAACCGTATTCCCCGTTGGAAATGAAGTTGCCGCGCTGTGCGGTTCCCTTCATTCTGCCGCGGAACACTTTTCTTCTTTTTACTCTCTTGGGCATTAACATGATTTACTTGCCTCCTTCCGCTTTGGCGGCTTTCTTCTTCGGCAGGATCTCGCCCTTGTAGACCCACACCTTGACGCCGATACGACCATAAGTCGTGGCGGCCTCGGTGAATCCGTAGTCGATATCCGCGCGCAGCGTCTGCAGCGGAATGCTTCCTTCATGGTAGCCCTCACTGCGGGCGATTTCCGCGCCGCCCAAACGTCCGCCGCATTGGATCTTCACGCCCTTGGCGCCGGCACGCATCACGCGCTGCATCGCCTGCTTCATCGCACGGCGGAACGACACGCGGCGCTCCAGCTGCTGGGCAATGGATTCCGCTACAAGTTGTGCGTCCATATCGGGCTTGCGGATCTCCATGATGTTGACGTTGACTTTTCTGCCGACCTTCTTTTCCAGGTCCGCGCGCAGAGCTTCGATCCCCGCGCCGCCCTTGCCGATCAGGGCGCCGGGCTTGGCGGTGAACAGGAACACCGTAACGGCGTTGCTCTTGCGCTCGATCTCAACTTTGGACAGGCTGAACTGATTCAGCTTCTCCGAAAGATACGTGCGCAGTTCATTGTCTTCCTTGATATTCTTGGCGATATCCTTGCCGGTGTACCAGCGGGAATCCCATCCTTTGATAACGCCTACTCTGAGTCCATGGGGATTGACTTTCTGTCCCATATTCCTTAATCCTCCTTCTTCTCATCCAGGATGACCGTGATGTGGCTCGAACGCTTCAGGATCGGAGAAGCGCTGCCCTTGGCGCGGGGCATGAACCGCTTCAGCGTGGGACCCTGGTTGGCGTACGCCTCCGCGACATAGAGGTTGTCACGATGCAGATACGGAGGATTGTTCTCCGCGTTGGCTATTGCGGAGGAAAGAACCTTCGCGACTTCCGGCGCAGCCGCCTTGGGCGTGAACTGCAGGATCGCCAGCGCCTCATCCACCTGCTTGCCGCGGATCAGGTCGATCACGATGCGTACCTTACGGGAGGAAATACGGATGTATTTGGCAATCGCCTTCGGTCTTCTGTCGCGGTTTTCCTTGCGTGCCGCCGCTTTTTCTCTGATATTTTTAGCCATTGCGCTGCCTCCTTACTTGCCCGAGGACTTCTCCGAACCGGAGTGACCTCTGAATGTTCTTGTGGGCGCGAACTCGCCCAGCTTGTGCCCGACCATATCTTCGGTGATATAGACGGGAACGTGTTTTCTGCCGTCGTGAACGGCTATGGTGTGGCTTACCATCTGGGGGAAGATCGTGGACGATCTGGACCAGGTCTTCAAAACCTTTTTGTCCCCGGAAGCATTCATTTCTTCTACCTTCTTCAGCAGCTTGGCGCTGACGAAAGGTCCTTTTTTAACTGACCTGCTCATAAGGAGCCTCCTTTGCAAAATCTTAGCCGTTGCGGCGTTTTACGATATATTTGTCCGACTTGTTCTTCTTAGAACGCGTCTTGTACCCGAGCGCGGGCTTGCCCCACGGGGTAACAGGGCCGGGACGACCGACAGGCGATTTGCCTTCGCCGCCGCCGTGCGGGTGATCGCAGGGGTTCATAACCACGCCGCGCACCGTCGGGCGGATACCCATGTGGCGTTTACGTCCCGCTTTACCGAGGTTGACGTTCTCGTGATCGAGATTGCCGACCTGACCGATCGTGGCTTTGCACTCCATCAGGATATAGCGGACTTCGCCGGAAGGCAGACGCACCTGCGCGTATTTGTCTTCCTTTGCCATAAGCTGTGCCGCGTTGCCTGCCGCGCGCACGAGCTGACCGCCTTTGCCGGGCAGAAGCTCAATGTTGTGCAGCAGCGTACCGACGGGGATATTCTTGATCTTCAGCGCGTTGCCGGGCTTGATGTCGGCGTTTTCGCCGGACAGCACCGTGACGCCCACAGACAGACCGAGAGGTGCTAAAATATAACGCTTCTCGCCGTCGTTGTAATGCAGGAGCGCGATGTTGGCGGTACGGTTGGGATCGTATTCGATCGACGCGACGCGTGCCGGCACATCGTCCTTGTTGCGTTTGAAGTCAATGATCCTGTATTTTCTTGTGTTGGCGCCTCCGATATGGCGAACGGTCAACCGGCCGGCATTGTTGCGGCCCCCGCTCTTGCTTACTTTATCCAGAAGCGAGCGTTCCGGCGTGGTTTTGGTGATTTCCTCGAACGTGGAAACCGACATGAACCGTCTGCCGGCAGAAGTAGGCTTATACTTTCTGATACCCATTTCGTAAATTCTCCATTTCTCAGCGACCTCTTTATCGCTCACCGGGGTGCGTCGCTGCGGCACGGATCCGGGAGTATAGTGTTATAACGGGTTAAGCCATGTTCTCGAAGAACTCGATCGCCTTGGAATCCTTTTTCAGAATGACATAGGCTTTCTTGACCGTGGACGTTCTGCCTTCAAAACGTCCCATGCGCTTGATCTTGCCCTGCGTGGTCACGGTGTTGACTTTTTCCACCTTCACGCCGAAGATCTCTTCCACCGCCGCTTTGATCTGTGACTTGGTCGCCTTAGGCGCCACTTCAAAGACATAGCGTTTGTCATTCATCATATCGTAGCTCTTTTCCGTGAGAACCGGACGGAGAATGATATCCTCTTTGAACATTATGCGTAAACCTCCTCAAGCTTTTTCAGCGCAGCTTTGGTGAGGATCAGCTTGTCGTGGTTCAGAATATCCACCACGTTGAGCGTGCCGACCAGCCCCGTCTTGACGCCGGGAAGGTTGGCGGCTGCTCTCTCCACATTCACTGCGGGTTCTTCGTTGACGATGTATACCTTGCCCTCTGCTTTCAAGTTGGCAAGCACTTTGACCATCGCCTTGGTTTTGGCTTCGATCTCCAGCGAATCCAGCACGATCAGGTCTTTATCGCTGACTTTGCTGGAAAGCGCGCCCTTGAGCGCCAGGCGCTTGACCTTGCGCGGAACGGTGATGGAGAAATCGCGGGACTTGGGCGCGAACACCACGCCGCCCTTGTAATATTGCGGGGAACGGCTGGAACCCTGACGGGAACGACCGGTACCCTTCTGACGGAACGGCTTTCTGCCGCCGCCGGCGACCTCGGTGCGCGTGAGCGTGCCCTTGGTGCCCTGACGCTTGTTGGCGAGCTGGGCGCGCACCACGGTGTGAAGCACGTGCGGGTTGACTTCAACCTCAAAGATCTCTTTGTTCAACGTGACCGTGCCGACCTTTTCGCCTTCTATGTTATAAACGTTTACTCTCGGCATTGCTGCTGACCTCCTTACTTACTCTTGACGGACTGCTTTACGGTAAGCAGCGCGCCTGCCGCGCCGGGAACCGCGCCTTTGATCAGGATCACGCCGCGTTCGCTGTCCACGCGCACGATCTCAAGATTCTGTACGGTTACCTGCTCGTTGCCCCAATGACCGGGCATGTGTTTATTTTTGAACACATGGCTGGGCTACGAACTGGCGCCCATGGAACCCACCACGCGGTGGCTTCCGGAACCGTGTGCCATCGGACCGGTATGCTGATTCCACTTCTGGATCACGCCGGAGAAGCCGTGTCCTTTGCTCTTCGCGGTCACATCGACCTTGTCGCCCGCGGCAAAGATGTCGCACGCGATGGTATCGCCGACCTTGTAATCCGCCGTGTTGTCGAAACGGAATTCTTTCATGAACCGGGCGACGGGAACGTTTGCTTTGGTGAACTGTCCCTTGTCGGGTTTGTTGACGTTCTGTTCGCGAATGGCGCCAAAACCGACCTTAACGGCGTCATAACCGTCTTTTTCCACCGTTTTGATCTGCACAACGGGGCAGGGACCGGCTTGAACGACTGTTACAGGAACTACCGTGCCATCTTGCGCAAAGATCTGCGTCATGCCGACCTTTTTACCCAAAATACCTTTTGTCATCATCGTTCTTCCTCCTTACAGTTTGATGTTGATGTCCACGCCGGCGGCGAGGTCAAGCTTCATCAGCGCGTCCACCGTTTTGCTGCCGGCATTGTAAATGTCGATCAGCCGCTTGTGCGTACGAAGTTCAAACTGTTCCCGGCTATCCTTATATTTATGAGGAGCGCGAAGAATCGTAATGACTTCCTTTTCGGTGGGCAGCGGAATCGGTCCGCTGACCGAAGCGCCGGTTTTGACCGCGGTATCCACGATCCTGGCGGCCGACTGATCGATCAGATTGTGATCATAGGCCTTCAACTTGATTCTGATTTTTTGCGATGCCATATTGTTACCTCCTTACTGGCTCAAATACACTGTTCCGTGTGTGCCGCTCATAAAATTTTAAGCGGCGGTGTATTCGGCCGTTCGTCCGATCGGTTCGGACATTTGTCCACGGAAATTACCTGCCTGTAAGCAGCAACCTTCCGCTTCATACCGTTTCGTGCCGACAGGCACAGCTGCTCCACCGCATAGGGCAGCGTGAATAGTATACCGCAATCCGTTTTTTTAGGCAAGCGTTTTTGTCTTTTATTTATGAACTTTTTGTAAACTTTATTTATATTTTTTGTGTTTCGCCGTCTTTTTTATGAAATGCGGGCGTACAGTGAGAAAAAACGGGCGGCGAAGCGCCGCGCAACGGAAAGGAGGATGCCCGTGCATTTACTGTCTGTTCGCTGTGCTCAAACGGTCGCGCTGTCACAAAACGGCGCGTTTATCGCGCTTCTCAAGCCGGAGGAAGAGCAGACGCTGCCCTTGGCGCGTCAGGAAACGGTTCTGTTCTTTTATCCGACTGATCCGCGTTTTCTGCCGGGCTGTCTGTTTTTAAGCGAATCCGCC
Source organism: Clostridia bacterium (assembly GCA_017964345.1). Classification (GTDB taxonomy): domain Bacteria; phylum Bacillota; class Clostridia; order Christensenellales; family QALW01; genus UMGS1322. The sequence goes on along the minus strand of JAGCSD010000195.1, from coordinate 85 downwards.
GGCGTGTGGACGCTCTCGCCCGGCGGAGGCCGTCTGTGCCGCTGGCGCGAGGACCTATACGAACTGACGCTTCTCCCCGCGCCCG
>JAGCSD010000194.1 GCA_017964345.1 Clostridia bacterium | reverse complement strand
CCCCAGCAAGGTGGAACGTGCCATCCGCCACGCCATCGAGGTCGCCTGGACACGGGGAAAGATCGAAAGTATCAACGAGATCTTCGGTTTCCGCGTGTACGGACGTAACGATAAGCCGACCAACGGAGAATTTATCGCCCTGATCGCCGATCGCTTTATCCTGAAAGGCGGGCGGCTGTAACCCCTTAAACCAACCGTAAACCATGACCGCTGTCCTGCCAAGACAGCGGTCATTTTACAGTCATACAAATCCTGTTTTTTCTTAAAAAATACTTGCAATCCCCTATAAAGTGTGCTATACTTTTATATCATAAACGGCGAAGATCGGGGGACGATGCATGAAAAAGCGCATCCTGAGGGTCGCATCGGCATTGGCACTGATCGTGGTTTTGTTGCTGTGGCAGGCGCCGTGGCGCAAAACGCCGTTTACGGTTTCGTCTGTGGGAATGGGCACGGTGATCTCTCTGACGCTTTACGGCGCGGGGGAGGAAGAAGCGAACGAACTGTTTGCTTTGTTTGATCGATTGGAAAAGACGACTTCTTTTCATCTTGAAAATTCGGCGCTGTCCGCGCTGAATACAACGGGTGAAACGCGCGAGGAAGCGCTGCTCGACGAGGCGCGCGTGTGCTTAGAGGTGTTCGAAGCGTCTGGCGGCGCGCTGGACCCGACGGTCGGCGTGCTGACGGCGCTTTGGCGCATCGGGCTCGACGACGCGCGCGTGCCGGATGAAAGTGAAATCACCGCCGCGCTGGCGCTGGTCGACGCATCCCGTATGCGCCTGACCGACACGGAATTGACCGTGGGCGAAGGGCAAAAAGCGGATTTCGGCGCGGTCGGAAAGGGCTATGCCTGTGATCTCGCGCAAGCGTATCTGGCTGACACATCCTGCCGTGGCGCGGTCGTCAGCGTGGGCGGAAGTCTTCTTTTTTGGGGCAGCGGCGCAAGCCAAACATGGACGGCGGCGATCCGCCATCCGTTTGATCCGAAAGCGTATGCCGGCACGCTCTCTCTGACAGGCGGCTTCGTTTCCACCTCCGGAGATTATGAACGCGTCCTGAAAACCGACGAGGGCGCGTTCGCGCATATTCTTGACCCGAAAACGGGACATCCCGCGCAAAGCGGGCTTTCCTCTGTAACGGTGATCGCCCGCACGGGCGCGTTGTCCGACGCGCTTTCCACCGCCTGCTTCGTGCTGGGCAAAGACAAGGCGCGCGAGCTTTTGACGCGCTTTGACGCGCAGGGCGTTCTGATCGCGCAAGACGGCGCCGTCACGCTGGTCGGCGCCCCGGCGTTTACCCTGACGGCGGAGGACCTGCTCCTATGAAAACGGGCGATTGGATCCTGATTTTTGCCGTTTTGCTTGCCGCGGCGCTGTTGTTTCTGTTCGCACAGCCGTTCTCCGGCGCGATCAAAGCGACGGTGTTCGTCAACGGGCGTGCCGTGGCGGAGATCGACCTTGCCCGCGTAAAAACCGCGTACACCATGGAAGCGGGCGGCTGTGTTCTTCAGGTGGAACCGGGACGCATTTGCTTTCAGCGCGGGCACTGTCCGGACCAAACGTGCGCCGAAGCCGGATGGCTTTCGCGCGCGGGGCAGACTGCGGCGTGCCTGCCTAACCGCACGGTCGTGGTTCTGTCGGGGGCGCCTGACGGCGTCACGGGGGGCGTATGAAAGCAAGAAAGATCGCGTTGTGGGGCGTGATGGGCGCTCTGACGCTCGCCATCTGTTTTTTGGAAAATCTGTGGGAACTTCCGTTTCTGCCGCCGGGCGCGCGGCCGGGCTTTTCCAATATCGTGACCGTCCTGGCGGCGCTGACCGTCGGGATCGGCGGCATTTTTTATCTGACCGCGCTCACGGTGCTGTTCGCCCTTTTGACGCGCGGCGTTACGGCGTGTCTGATGAGCCTTGCCGGCGGTATACTGTCCGGCGGGTTGACGGCGCTTCTGCTCAAAGGCAGTCGTCGTCCTTTTTCTTTGTTCGGTGTTGCCATTGCCGGCGCCTGCGCCCATAACGCGGGGCAGCTCGCTATGGCTTGTTTTCTGACTCAAACCGGTGCCGTCTGGCTGTACGGACCGATACTGCTTGTGTTCTCGCTGATTTCCGGCGCGATCACCGGTACGATCCTGCGTCTTGCCGCACCATATTGTATAAAGGAGTATCAAAAGCTATGAAGGAACATCCGCTGACAAGCGTCGCCAAGAACCGCGGCGGCGTTCATGTGGCGTACCACAAGAATACGCGATACATGACGGCACAGCGCATGCCCGTTCCCGCGGAAGTCGTCCTGCCGATGCAGCAGTCCATCGGCGCGCCCTGCACACCGCTTGTGCAGAAAGGCGATACCGTCAAGGTCGGGCAGAAGATCGGCGACAGCGACGCCTTTGTGAGCGTGCCGATCCACGCGTCCGTTTCCGGTACGGTGAACGCTGTCGGACCGGTGCGGCTGGCGGGCGGAAGCGTTTGCCAGGGCGTCACCATTGCGTCTGTCGGCAATATGGAGCTGTTTGAAGAGCTTCACGCTCCCGCCGTTACCAACTTGGAAGAATTGCTTTCCGCCGTGCGGGAATCCGGCGTGGTGGGCTTAGGCGGCGCGGGCTTCCCCACGCATGTCAAGCTGCGCGTGCCGCCCGAAAAGCACATCGACACGCTGATCGTCAATGCCGCCGAATGCGAACCGTATATTACGGTAGACAACCGCGAGGCGATCGATAACTCGTGGGACGTGCTCTCCGGTGTGTACACGCTTAAGGAAATCATGCGGATACCGCACGTGGTGATCGCCGTGGAGGACAACAAGCCTCAGGCGATCGAGGCGCTGGAGAAGATCGCCGGGCGTGACAATACCGTGGACGTCATGCGTCTGAAAAGCATCTATCCGCAAGGCGCGGAGAAAATGCTCGTGTATTCCGTGACCGGCAGGCGCGTGCCGGACGGCGGTCTGCCGGCGGACGTGGGTTGTATCGTCATCAATATCGCCACCGTGGCGTTTATCGCCCGTTACTTAAAAACCGGCAAGCCGCTGGTCAGCCGGTCTATCACCGTGGACGGCACGGCGATCCGCAATCCGCTGAACCTGCGCGTTCCGATCGGCACGCGTCTGGCGGACATTATCGATTACTGCGGCGGATTCACCAAGGAACCGGAAAAGATCATTTTCGGCGGTCCGATGATGGGCGTGGCGATCTACAACCTGAACGCGCCGATCTGCAAACAAAACAACGCCCTGCTTGCTTTCGAAAAAGCAGATTATAAGACCGAGCACGCGTGCATTCGCTGCGGACGGTGCGCCGCGGCGTGTCCGATGAGTCTGGCGCCTACTCTCTTGAAAACGCTTGTGTCGGCGCAGGATACGGAAGAAATGAAACGGCGCGGCATCATGAGCTGCATGGAATGCGGATGCTGTGCTTTCTCCTGCCCCTCCGGAATCCCGCTGGTGCAGTATATGAAACTCGGTAAGCAACTGTTGAGGGAGGCGAAAAAATAATGGCGGATATGATCGTAAGTGTTTCGCCCCATCTGCATAGCAAAGACACCACCCGGCGCATTATGCTCGATGTAGTGATCGCGCTCTTACCGGCGCTGGTGATGGCGGTGGTGCGGTTCGGTCTGCACGCGCTGGCGCTGGCGCTCGTGTGCGTGGGTAGCGCGGTCGCGGCGGAAGCGCTTTCGCGCAAAATTATGAAACGGGAACAGACGGTAGGCGATCTAAGCGCCGTGGTCACGGGACTTCTTCTGGCGCTGAACCTGCCGGCGACGCTGCCGCTCTGGATGGGCGCGCTGGGCAGTGTGATCGCCATTGTCGTGGTCAAACAATGCTTCGGCGGACTGGGGCAGAATTTCGTCAACCCCGCTATCGCCGCGCGTATCGTGCTTCTGCTTTGTTTTGCCGGCGCCATGACGTCTTGGCAGCAGCCCGGCTTCGTTTTATGGAACGACGGCGTGACGGGCGCTTCGCCCTTGGCGGCGCTTAAGGAAGGCACAACGGAAGGACTGCCCGCGCTGACGGATTTCCTCTTCGGTCTGCGCGCCGGCAGTATGGGCGAGGTTTGCGCGTTGGCGCTGATCGCCGGCGGCGTGTATCTCCTTGTTCGCCGTGTGATCTCTCCGATCATCCCGCTGTGCTTTATCGGCACGGTGTTTGCGGGAATGCTCCTGCGCGGCGGCGTGACCTTCGCGCTGTATGAAGTTCTCTCCGGCGGACTTTTGCTCGGCGCCATCTTTATGGCGACCGATTACGTCACCAGCCCGATCACACCGTGGGGCAAAGTGATCTTCGGCGTCGGATGCGGGCTGATCACGCTGGCGATCCGCCTGTGGGGTTCGCTTCCGGAAGGCGTATCGTACGCTATTTTACTGATGAATATTTTCGTGCCGCATATCGAAAAATTGACGCTTCCGCGTCCCTTCGGGGCAAGAAAAGGAGGCAAAGCATGAAAATCAAAGACTTGATCGTTCCCGCGCTGGCACTGTTTTTGATCTGTCTGGTTTCGTCTTTCCTGCTGGCGGGAACAAACGCCGTAACGAAAGACAGGATCGCGCAAACGCAAAAGGCGCAGGCGGAATCCAGCCGCAAGATCGCGTTTGAAAGCGCCGCGTCCTTCGGAGAAGAACAAACCGTGGACGTAAACGGCAAACAGATCTCCTATACCGCCGCGCTGGACGAAAACGGCGCGTTAATAGGGTACGTCTTTACCTCCGTGAATCACGGCTACGGCGGCGATGTAAAGGTGATGACGGGCGTTGACGACACCGGCACGGTCACGCGCGCCGTGATCCTTTCCATGGATAACGAAACACCGGGACTGGGGCAAAACGCGTCCAAAGAAGAGTTTTGGAGTCAGTTTTCCGAAAAAACGGGACCGTTCGTATGGGTGAAATCCGGCGGAGAAGGCAACAACATCACCGGCGTGACAAGCACCTCGTTTACCTCGCGCGCGGTGATCGCCGGCGTCAACGACGCGCTGGACGCGTTCGCGGCAGTAAAGGGGGCAGAACAATGAGTGAAAACCGATCCCTTTCAAGGGAATTTACAAAGGGCATTTTACGGGAGAATCCCGTCCTGCGGCTGGTGCTGGGGACCTGCCCGACGCTTGCCACGACGACCAGCCTTGCCAGCGCCGTGGGCATGGGCGTCGCCGCCACGCTGGTTCTGACCTGCTCGAACACCGTGATCTCGCTTCTGCGCAAGGTCATTCCGCAAAAGGTGCGCATTCCGGCGTATATTGTCATTATCGCGTCGTTTGTGACGATCGTACAGATGCTCGTCAAGGCGTTTCTGCCTACGCTGGATCAACAGCTCGGCGTGTATCTGCCGCTGATCGTCGTCAACTGCATTATTTTAGGGCGCGCCGAAGCGTTTGCCGGCAAGAATCCCGTTGCCGCCAGTTTTTTGGATGGTTTGGGCATGGGCGTCGGCTTCACGGCGGCTCTGGCGTGCATGGGGCTCGCGCGGGAACTGATCGGTACCGGCGGGCTGGATCTGACTTCCTATATAGAAGGCGCGAAGTTTTCCATTCCCTATTTTGCCGACGCGCCGCTTTTGATCTTCATTCTGCCGCCCGGCGGGTTTTTCGTGTTCGGGCTGTTGATGGCGTGCGTGAACCGCATAGCGGAAAAGAAGGGCAAGCCCAAGGCAAAGACCGTCGGCTGTGCGTCCTGCCCGATGAACGGCGCCTGTTCGCGCGCGTGTGATAAGGAGGAAACGGCATGACTTTGTTATTCTCCATTCTTTTGACCGGCATTTTGACGGAGAACTTTGTGCTGGCGCAGTTTTTGGGCATTTGCCCGTTTTTAGGGGTTTCCAAGAAACTCAATACCGCGGTCGGCATGAGCGTGGCGGTGATCTTCGTCATGGCGATCGCTACCGCCGTGTGTTACCCGATCAACCTGTATTTGCTCGGTGAAACATACGCCTACCTGCAAACCATCGTATTCATCCTCGTGATCGCCGCGCTGGTACAGCTCGTGGAGATCGTGCTGAAAAAGTATATTCCGGCGCTGTACAACGCGCTGGGCATTTACCTTCCGCTGATCACCACCAACTGCGCGGTCCTCGGTGTAGTCCTGCTGAATATCGACAAGGGGTACAATTTCGCGCAATCCATGTTCTCGTCCGTCGGCGCGGGACTCGGCTTTATGCTGGCGCTGGTGATGTTCGCCGGCGTGCGTTCCCGTATCGAGCATAACGACATCCCCAAGTTTTTGGAAGGGCTGCCGATCACACTGATCGCCGCGGCACTGACGTCGGTTTCCTTCATGGGCTTCTCGGGCATCATCGAGAACCTGTTCGTATAAAGGGGGCGGCGTTATGAATGAAGTTTTATTGGCGGTGCTGATCGTAGCGGGCATCGGACTGATCGTCGGTGTGGGGCTGAGCGTGGCTTCGGCGCTTCTGGCGGTCAAAAAAGACGAAAAAGAAGAGGCCATCCGCGCCTGTTTGCCGGGTGCCAACTGCGGCGCGTGCGGCTTTTCGGGCTGTGACGGCTACGCCGCGGCCTTGGCGAAGGGCGAGGCCGAAAGCGTGTCGCTCTGCGCGCCGGGCGGCGCCGATACGGCCAAGGCGCTGGGTGCGCTGCTGGGCAAGGAGGCCGAAGAGATCCTGCCCACCGCGGCGGTTGTGCGCTG
>JAGCSD010000193.1 GCA_017964345.1 Clostridia bacterium | reverse complement strand
GGCGACAAGGTCATGCAGATTCGCAACCGTTATGACCGCGAATGGTACCAGACGGACGACAAGGGCGTGGTCAGCAAGGGCACGGGCGTGTTCAACGGCGACGCGGGCGTCATTCATACCATGGATGAAAAAGAACGCGCCCTGATCGTCTTTTTCGAGGACGGGCGCGTCAGCCGATACGAATTCGGCGAGATAGAGGAACTGACGCTTGCTTATGCTATCAGCGTGCATAAAAGTCAGGGTTGCGAATTTCCGATGGTCGTGATGGCTCTCCCTACGGGGCAGACGCGGTTTATGACGCGCAATTTGTTCTATACCGCTGTTACACGCGCCGAAAAATTAGTGGTTCTGTGCGGAAGTGAGAACACAGTAGCCTCCATGGTACGCAATACGGACACCCAAAAACGCTTCTCTGCGCTGGCTTTGCGCTTAAAAACGGGCAGAAATTTGCTTTGAAACGCGTTATTCACACGAAAACTTAAAAAAATTTATAAAAATTTTCAAAAAACAGTTGCAATCAGCGTTGACATATTGTATAATATAGCCGTTGACGAGAAGTTTATATTGACAGAGCGGATTTTCTCCCCCTTGTCACCTTATAATCTTAACGGAGCAACAAAACTTTGATAATGGGGGAAACACATTCATGTACGAAGACAAGACTTTGGTCTGCAAAGAGTGCGGCAAAGAATTCGTTTTCACCGCCGGTGAGCAAGAATTCTACGCTGAAAAAGGTCTCCAGAATGAACCCGGCCGCTGCCCCGAATGCCGTCAGGCAAAACGTCGCGCAGCCCGCGGTCCGAGAGAGATGTTTGACGCTGTTTGCGCTGACTGCGGTAAGGCCACCAAGGTGCCGTTCCAGCCGCGTGATGACCGTCCTGTGTACTGCGATGAGTGCTTCAAGGCACACAGATCGTAACAGAAAAACAAAAAACGGTTGACTGAAAAGTCAACCGTTTTTTGTTGTGTATGCGGCAGGTAAATTACTTGTTCTGAAAACCTGTTTCTATTTTTAATTCTTTTCCGGGCGCCAAAGCATACTTGTCAGCGCCGATGCGGAAGAACAGTTCCGTATCGGTGGGGTTATAAAGCAGTTTGCCGTCAGCGCCGGCGCGCAGCAGACGATAGGCTTCCATATACTCAAAAATCTCACTGTTCGTTGCATACCAGATGTCTTCGCGCCCGCCTGCAAAAGCGGCAAAGCGCTCTATCACGTGCCAATTGTTACTGGACTCAAATTCATAGGAGTGCCCCCAAAGATAGAACATCCAAACCGCATGCGCCGGTACGGGCGCTTCTACGAATTTTTTTGCCAGCTCCATCAGTTGGGGATCGTTGTGATGCGCGGTAGCGGAAAGGCGAAGCCAATCTTCGGGAATGGAAAAGTCCCCGCGTGTGACGATGGTACGGGCATAGAGAATGCCGCAGGCGCGCAGAACATTCACGACCGAATCGCTGGTGGTACCGTACGGATACGCCATCCCGCGGCAGATTTTTCCGGTTGCCTGTTCGATGTTTTGGCGGTCTGCCAGCACCTCGTGCGCGACCTCCGCGCTCGTCAGCGTTTCCAAATGCGGATGTGTGCAGGTATGCACAGCAACCTCCATGCCGAACGATTCATAGAGAGCATACGCCTGTTTTTCGGTCATGCGGCGTTGAACCTGACCGGGCGCAAAGGCGGCGCCTTCCGGCGCGAACAGGGCGGTGTTGATGTTGAACGTACCCTTTAAGCCGTACTTTTGCATGATGTCGATCAGGCGAATGTCGTCGTCCACACCGTCGTCGTAACTGAGCGTCAGCGTTTTTTGCTTAAAACCCGGGAAAAGCATGGTGCGGTGCATCGTTACCAATCCTCCTTGTGCAGTTTTTTGTCGGTTTTGATATCGTCATAAAAGCTCTTGTAGCGATCGGCAAAGCGCGCTTGTCCGTCCTGCGTCAGCGCAAATAGCTCCTCAGGCGAAAAATCGGCGGGATCAAAGGCGTCCTCCGCGTCCGCTTCGGACAGTTTGAAAAGCAGTTTACGTGAAAGCGGTTCCATAAAGCCTCCGTTCGCGATAACTTAATGTTCTTTGACGACCTGACAGGTCGTCTGCCCGTAATAGCGCATCAGCGCGAGCGTATGTCGGTCCAGTCGTTCCCCGCAGACGGCGATCGGCACGGCGGGCGGGCAGGAAACCGTCGGCGCCGCTAAAACACGCCCTTCGCACGCGTCAAGCGGAAGCGTTTCCGAAGGTGTGAAAAGCGCCTCGTGAAGGGACAGTACGCGCTCCGGCAGGGAAAACGCGGGCGGCGCGTCGGTAAGCGCTTCACGGCGTGGCAGGGATAACAACGCGTCTTTAACGGCGTTTATCGATTCGATTCCGCCGGCGGGGGCGAACATCATTACCGTGTGATCCGGATCCGCCATTTCCGCGATCAGTTTTTTTTGCGCTAAAAAATCCGCCAGCTCGTATCCCGTATAACCGTACGGCTTGGCAAAAACGGTCAGCTTGAGCGGCTCGGCGCCGACGAGCGAAAAACCGTGCTGTGTCAGCTCGTGCTTGAGCTTATCAAGCGCGGCGGCACAATCACGCAGCTCCTGCGGCAGATCGCTGGCAAGACGCTCGTTTAAGAGGTCAAGCGAGCGCAAAATCAAATAGGAGGGCGACGTGGAAGCAAACAGCGCCATGGCGCGTTCAGC
>JAGCSD010000192.1 GCA_017964345.1 Clostridia bacterium | reverse complement strand
GCCTCGCTTCCGGATCGCTGCGCTCGACTTGCATGTGTTCGGCACGCCGCCAGCGTTCGTCCTGACCCAGGATCAAACTCTTTTGTTTAAATCTGGGCTCATTGTTTACTTCTTTTTTTCGTTATCCCTTTTGGAATTAACTTTGTGGTTCAAAACTTTCGTTTTGATCCTCTCGTTCTTCTCATCACTATGTACTTTTCAAGGAGCTTCCCGCCGCCCCCAAAGGTCTCCGTCCCTCAAGGTCAGCTTGCTTATAATACCAAACTTCTTTCGTTCTGTCAACTGTTTTTTATGCTTTTTTGAAAAAAAATTTGTCATTTCGCCATATCGTGCGGCAAGACAAAAAATCGCCCCGTTCTTCCGCCGCACAACCGTCATTTTTCCGCGTATTTTTTTGTTTTCACTTGAAAAGCGGCGGATCCCGCAATATAATAATAGGTGTCGGAACAGCGGAGCAATAACGCATAGTTCTATGCAAACGGCGCACAATAAGGAAAAAAGAAAAAGGAGCCGCGTATGCGCTGGATCATTACCTTTGCCGAAGGCTTGCTGTCCTTCGCATCGCCCTGTACCCTGCCGTTGATCCCCCTATACGTTACCTATTTTGCCGCCGGCAAAAGCGGACGCGGGCATGCGATAATCGGCGCGTGCTGTTTCGCGGCGGGCTTTACGATTGTGTTCGTTTTGCTCGGGGCGCTTTCGGGCACACTGGGAATGTTTCTTCTGCGCATCCGCACAGGGTTGTTCATTGCACTGGGCGTGTCGTTCGTGCTGTACGGTCTGTTCTTGTGGGACCTAATACGACTGCCCATGCCGCGCTTGAAAATCAAAGACTTCGACGTGCGCTCGCTGACAGGTGCATTCGGCTTCGGCATGGCGTTTTCCCTGTTGTTGACACCCTGCGCCGGCGCGTATCTTGCCGCCGCGCTGAACTTAGCGACGGTATCGGGCAGCGTGGGAATCGGCGTAGCTCTGCTGGCAGTCTATTCTTTAGGCTTGGCGATTCCGTTTCTCCTCTGTGCCGCACTGACCGAACAGGTCGCGCGTATGCTGGCGGCGGTTCGTCGCCGTGCGGGTGATCTCCGGCACTTCTGCGGCACCTGCATGATTCTGATGGGGATTCTGACCGCCTGCGGTCTATTGAACGCCTCGTTCTTTACGTTTTAGGAGAGTTTATGAAGAAATTTGTTATTCTGCTACTTTCGTTGGCGGCGTGCCTGAGCGGTGCGGCGCTTCTGACGCACCGCGCGGAAGAAAACACCCTGCTTCTTCCAAGCGTGTCGCCCGCCTCGTCCACGGTGACGCCGTCCGTATCTCCCGACGCGGTTACGCAAAGCCCGACCGCCGTATTTACCGACATGCCTACCGCCGTTCCAACTGCCGCGCCACCGACGTCTTCCCCGAACGCGCTTTTCACCGCCACGCCGACCGCGCCGCCCGCCCCTGTCCCGACCGCGGCGCCAACCGCCGTGCCTACCGCGATTCCGACCGCCGCGCCGTCACTGCCTGACGGTACGCCGGATTTCACTCTGACCAACGCGCAAGGCGAAACAAAAAAGCTCTCCGATTTTCTCGGAAAGCCGATCGTCTTGAACTTTTGGGCGAGCTGGTGCGTACCGTGCCAAAGCGAACTGCCCGCATTTCAGGAAGCATATAACGCCTACGGACAAGAGGTCACGTTCCTGATGGTATCGTTGGACGCCAATGACCGCACGGCCAAAGAGTTTTTGGAAAATAACGGACTGACACTGCCCTTTTGGCGGGACGCTTCCGGCGAAGGGCGCACCGCCTACGGAATAACAAGTATTCCGCAAACACTCTTTTTGAACGCGCGCGGCGAGATCGTTTCCAAAAAAGTCGGAGCGCTGTCAAAAAGCGCGCTGGTCAACGCAATCGGGCAGATTCGCTGACTTCGGTTCGTTTGCGGAAAAAGAAAACACGCGCACGGGAACGATCGGACTTACGCCAAGCGCGAATCACATACGCCGCACGCACCTAAAAAACATGCGCGCTTTACCGCCTTTCTGCCGTAGGGTTGCATCACACTCTGATAATGCCACAATAATGTTGTTTTGACAGCAAAGAGGCGGCTCGGATGGATAATAAACCGGTACACGATACCATTCGCATAGATCATAAAGGATTCGCAGAATTCCGTTATATTGCCGCGACGAAACGCAGAAGCGTCAACAAAGAGATCAAGCAATTCAAAAAATGTGTAACGAAATACGAACAACAAAACAACGTCATTTCGAATAAACAATAAACGCGGACTTTTTATAATAAGATGAAAACGACATATAAAAACTTCGCCGAGCGTCCTTATGGACACTCGGCGGAAGCACAGAATATTTGGCAGGGGAGACGCGATTCGAACACGCAACCTACGGTTTTGGAGACCGCTACTCTACCGTTGAGCCACTCCCCTATGTTTATGCGGGTATTATACCGCAAAGACTCTATTGCGTCAAGCAAAATTTTTCAGTACGGAATCCTCCCGTACTTTTGCACAAAATACTCTTCATAATCCAACGCGTCCTGCAATTCTTTCAAGCGCTCCTCGTCATACGGTTCGTACTCAAAATCGTCATATTGCAAAGTATCGGGAAGCATATAGTAAATCTTCATCCAATCTTTGATCAGCTCTCGTCCGTATGGCTGGGTGGAACCGGCATACGTATCGTCTTTCAAACGCATCAGGGACAGTTTGTGCACGCGCAAGCCTTTTTCGTTATACTCATAGGACGCTAATTGCAAACGCCGTTCGTTGTAGGCGTTGACCGGTTCGTTCTCTTCAAATCCGATAAAGATACGTGCCGCGCCGACACCACCGATCGCCAAGACCGCAATCAGTACCGCCGCGTCACATCTTAGCCATGCAAAGCGTCGCTTGCCCGCATCTTTTCTTTCCGCCTTATCGGCATAGCCGAGCTCGGAAAACGCACGCGTGGAAACCAAAACCATCGCCAAGGCAAACGGCATCAAACAGCGCGAGGGGAAAATAGGCGAAACCAAACTTGCGCCCTGCGAAGCCAACCCACCGAAGAAAATTGCCCAGATCAGAAAGTCCTGTTTGGCACGATCGGAAAATAGCCAAACAGACACCGCGACGGCAAACACCACCAAATACAGCCATAGAATTTGGGCGGTGGCTTCCGTATGCCAGTCCCAAAGGGTTATGCCAATCGTCACAGCGCCGAGGAAGCCGTGCAAAAGTGCCAGTACAACACGCCAAGTCGCTCTTTTTTTCTTCAGCAGGAAAACAGTTGCCGCGACGCCCGTTCCCACGATCAGCATTACCAAAAACAGGTTTTCGGGACAAAAAACAGCTTGCGCAATCGTCTGTGCGCTTGCCCGCATCTGACCGATAAGCGGCAGAGAATAGTAGTCCGGATAAGAGGATTTCCGAGATTCGTTACCGATAGCATTAATCAGGTAGTGGCATCCCACCGTTGCGCAAGTCAGAGGTGGAAAGCCATAGAGCAGCAGAAACGGATTCCGGCGCGTAAAACAAGCGTAAATGATAATTGCCGCAATGGTCACCACCGCGAACACACCGACCTGCTCCATCGACCAACCGGCAAAAAAGCTGACGACACAGGTGAACGGCAGAATCATCAGTTTGGACAGCGAGAACGTGCGCTCGCTTCTGTCAAGCAGCAGGAGATACATAAGTCCCGCGGCGACAAGCACATAGAGAACCGGCACCGTATAGAGAATCGCCGCACAGTACCAGTACAGTCCGCTGATCGCCATATTTTTGCCCAAAAGACCGAACAGTGCGCAGGTAAACAGCGCCGCCATGGGCAAAAAACGCGCCTTTTTCGCCCGCTGCGCATAGACGAACGAAAGCACAAATATGCCAAAGACAAGCAGAGCAAGCCCCACCTGCGCCGTCTGCTCGCCGGGTTTCATCAACAAAATGATCTGCCCGAAGCTCAGGATGCGTCCACTCCAACGGTTATAGTGCTGGACGAGATAATGCACGAACTGATCCATGGAGAAATTCTGTCCGTACATATCCGGCTCCCAGTACACATAGCTGAGCGTAGCATAACCGTAATCGTCATGCGTCGGGTGCGCATAGGAAAACTGTTTCAGCAGAAAAGCGGCAAACAGCGCAAATACGAGCACTGTCGCCAAAACAGGCAGAACAGACAAGACACGCTTTTTTGCTTTGGTAAAAAAGCTCATCTGCGCCTGCTCCGTCGGTTTTTCTGCACAAGACGGCATTTCCTGCGCTGATCTCTCTGCGCAAGACAGCACGGTTTCTTCCATCTTTTCACCGCCGATCGGTTCGGTTTCTTCCCCGAAGATTCTGGCGGCAGAGAATGTTTCCTTTGCCATGTGCCCTCCGAATAATCTTACTGATTCTATTGTAGCACATTTCGCCGTATAGTTCAATTATTTTTTATTGTTTTACAGAAAAAGTGGGCTGTATGCAACAGCCCGCTCACAGAATTATTTAACAAAATTCCGCAGGATCTGATCGGCTTTACTTTCTTCATAGATCCATTCGGTCCATTTTTCGTTTCTGTACGGCTTGATCTGTCCGTCTTCCACATAGAATCGCGTACGCGCCTTTGTACGCAAGAGCATCTTTGCCCTATACTGATACTTTGGCAACCCGTCGTTATTATAGATTTCATACAACACCGCCACACCGGCGTCGCCGTTCTCACTGATGCTGTACAAATCGATTTCCGACAGCCTGCCCGTTTCGTACGCCCAGACGTTGTAGCGGGAAACCTGGTAATCGATGCGGCAAAGCGACAGCGCCAACAGCAGGCACATGGCGGTGACCAGTCCAATGCGCAGAACACGCACTTTACGAACGAACAGGCGCACCAGCAAAGCAATAAACAAAACCGCCATAAAAGCCATAAACACCATGGTGTAAACGCGTAGCTGTGTCAACCCGAACAGCTTGATATACAATATCATTTTTGAAAACACCGTGGCGATCAAAACCAGCGTGAACAAACAAATAAACGCACTTTCCCACTTAACGGGCGCGGGCAGGCGGGTTTCCTTCTTCATGGTAAACAGCAGGACTAAGAAGAGCATCACGAAATTGATTGCGGCAATGGTGCAAAGCTCAAAGAATCCCTTGCGCGCGTAATCCGCCGGCAGAACGCCTTTGGGCAGTATTCCCGCAAAGCCGTTAAAGAAATAGGCGAACTGTGAAAACAGATACAACAAGTATACTGCGCTGACCAGCCCCAGGAATGCCGTGACATACGGGAACTCGATACCGCCGTTCTTTTCCTGTTTGGGCGCGGGCGGCGCCTTTTTCTTAAGTCCCAGCGCAAACGCAAACACAAACGGAGAAAAGAGAAGCGCTAAGAAAATACGCAGTATCTGTTCACCGATATTCTCCACAATACGCTGTACTAAATCGGAAAACGCCTGATCCGCGCTGGTCAAAAGTAAAAGCAAAATACCGGTGATCGGCAAAGAAACCGCTAAACCGATCATTGCCTTCCACAGCCAAGCATGACGATGCTTTTCACCGCCGCTGCTGAACAGAGACCCCATGCTCCTGCCGAGAGCGCCGAACGCATTGCCGAAGAACATCGTAACGACGTGCGGGATCAGTCCCGCATCGGTTGCTCTTTCCTGCTTGCCGCAAAGAGAAGCAAACCATATTATGCAGCACGCAAACGACAGGAAAGTCAAAAGAACTTTCGTGCCGTTTCCTGTGAGCACAACCATCGGTGCTGTGCAGACGGCAAGTGCACCGCAGATCGTTTCAAACGGCTTCAGAACAGTTTTTCCTTTCTGATAAAAGTAAACCGTGAACAGAATAAAGCCGCTCAGGTAGGTAAGCATAAATCCCAGCGCCATACCGTTGCCGAGGGTCAAAAGAAAAGCTACATACGTCCACAAAATGGCGGCAAGCGCCATGCGGAAATCGCCCTTCGTGATCGGGAATTTCTCCATCGGTCGACGGCGCGGCGGCTGCATCTGCGGCGCGTACTGCGGCGCGGCAGAAGCGTTAACACTTTGTTGTTGGTTCAAATGATTGTTCTCCATCCGTATCCTCCTCCAAGTACTGTAGTATATCCGCCGGTTGACAATGCAATGTCCTGCAAAGGGCATTAAGTGTCGAAAAGCGGATGGCTCGACCTTTTCCGGTTTTCAAAATAGAAATGTTCGCCGGGGTCAGCCCGATCTCCTTTACAAGTTTTGAAGAAGACATAT
>JAGCSD010000191.1 GCA_017964345.1 Clostridia bacterium | reverse complement strand
TGGTTAAACACCTTAACGACCTTCGCGCCGCCCACGCTTTCCTCAATATATCCGTTCATCGCGCCGAGCGCCGCCTGCTGTGCGGCGTAGTATTTCCCCGAAACTTTGGCGATTTTGCCGCCCACCAGCGTAACGATCGGCACAAACGCCACGGTGATCATCGTCAGCCAAATATTCGTGGAAACCATCAGTACAAACACGCCGACCAGTTGAATGATACTGGAGAACGTGTTGGTCAGCGTCTGATTGATCATCGTATCGACGTTATCCACGTCATTGGTGAAGCGGCTCATCACTTCGCCTGTGGAATTGGCGTCAAAATAGCGCACGGGGAGCGTCTGCAATTTGGAAAACAGATCGTTGCGCAGTTTTTCCACCGTGTTCTGCGAAATCGTCAGCATGATCTTGCTTTGCGCGTAGGTGCTTCCCACGCCGATCAGGTAGATCCCGCCGAGCGTTAAGAGAACGCGCGCCAGATACTGCAGGCGCTCCCGCGCGGGCGTCGAAACGTCGATCAGGTTATTGATGACCGGACGCAGGGTGTAGGTCCCCCACAGCGTGGCGACGCTGGAGAGAACGATCATCAGAAACACCAACAGCAGCAACACCTTATAGCGGGCAATATAACCCATCAGGCGCTTGACCGTCGCTTTGGTGTTTTTCGGTTTACCGGTAGCGCGCATGGGGCCGCCGCCGCGGCGCGGGCCGGGACCGGGCATCTGTTTTTTGGTCTGTGCGCGCGAAGAACCTTTATTGTACTGCTTTTGCAGTTCTTCCAGCGTCCGTTTCATACCGCCGCCTCCCTTTTATCTGTCTGGGATGCATAGATCTCACGGTATGCCTCGTTGTTTTCCAGAAGCGACGCATGATCGCCTATTCCGGTGATCGCGCCGTTATCCATCACCACGATCATATCCGCTTCCCGCACGGAAGAAATACGCTGAGCGATGATGATTTTGGTCGTTTGAGGAAGTTCCTCTTTCAGCGCACGGCGGATCTGCGCCTCCGTGGCGGTATCCACGGCGCTGGTCGAGTCGTCCAAAATCAGGATCTTCGGTTTTTTCAGAAGCGCCCGCGCGATACAGAGTCTTTGTTTCTGCCCGCCGGACACATTGGTGCCTCCCTGCTCCAGATTGGTCTTGTACCCTTCGGAGAAAGACGCGACAAATTTATCCGCCTGCGCGCTCTTCGCCGCGGCGCGTATCGCTTCGTCATCGGTGTTTTCGTCGCCCCAGCGCAAATTGTCCTCAATGGAGCCGGAAAACAGCACATTTTTCTGCAAGACCATCGAAACGCCCTCGCGCAGATGATAGAGCGCGTAATCCCGCACATTGACGCCGTCGACCAGCACGTCGCCCTCGTCAGCGTCGTACAGACGCGGGATCAGCGAAACAAGCGTCGTCTTACCGCATCCGGTCGACCCGATGACGCCCACGGTCGCCCCGGCGGGAATGTGCAGATCAATATGATCCAGCACGGCTTCGTCGCTGTTCTTATAGTAGCGGAACGAAACGTTTCTGAACTCGATTTCGCCGCGCGTGACCGTCAGATCGGACGCGGCGAAATCGTCTTTGATATCGGGTGCTTCATCCAACACTTCGGCGATGCGTTTGGCGGACGCCATGGCGCGCGAGAGCATCATAAACATCATCGTCACCATCATCAGGGACATCAGGATCTGCGTAATATACGTAATAAACGCCGTCAGATCACCCGCGGACATCGTGTTTTCCACCACCATATTGCCGCCGAACCAGTAAACGGCGATGGTCGTGATATTCATGAAGAGCGTTACGACGGGACTGAGCAGGATCATCACGTTCATCGCGCGAACGCCGGCGCGGCGCAGTTCCCCGTTGACCGTGCGGAATTTGCCGATTTCGTGCTCCTGCCGGACAAAGCTCTTGACGACGCGCACGTTCGTCACGTTTTCCTGCACCGTGGCGTTCACGGCGTCGATCTTGGATTGCATACCGGAAAACAGCGGGAAACCGCGCGTCAGCACCAGCACGATGCCCAAAAGCATCAGCGGGAGCGTGACCGCCAGCACGAGCGTCAGGGACGGGTTGAGCAGGATCGCCATGACCAGCGCGCCGATCAGCATACCGGGTGCGCGCAGCGCCATGCGCAGAAGCATATTGACGAAATTCTGCATTTGTGTAATATCGTTGGTCAGCCGTGTGACCAGCGAACCGGTCTGAAAGCGGTCGATATTGGAGAAAGAGAACGTCTGCACCTTACCGTAAACGTCGCTTCGAATGTCGGAGGCGAAGTTCACCGCCGCCTTGGCGCCGAACCACGCGCCGCCCACACCGCCGATCATCATGAGGACCGCCGTTAAGATCATACCGGTCATAATGGCAACAACAAAACCGTTCGTCGTGCCGAACAGTCCGTAAAGAAACGCAATAAACGGAGTGGCTTCTTTCTCCCCCACGCCGTAATCGATGATATACGCCAAAAGCTTGGGCATCACCACCTCGCCCAGCACTTCCACGATCATGCAAAGCGGTCCTAATATAAACGCCGCCTTGTAAGGTTTTATGTATTTCAGCCAACGCTTCACGCACTCAACTCCTTATGACAAACATATACCAATATTATAGTGAAAAAACGGATTCTGTCAAAATCATTTCGAGGAAAAAGCGATGAAGATTTGATGAAACCATCCGTTGGCAAAGCGCCAAAAGTGTGATACAATAGGAGCGGAGGAATTTCTTATGAACACATCGCTGGTTTATCTGGAAAAAGACGGCTGTTATCTGCTTTTGCACCGCACGAAAAAGGAACGCGACATCAACCATGACAAATGGATCGGCGTGGGCGGAAAGTTTCTGCCGGGCGAAAGTCCGGACGACTGCGCCCGCCGGGAAACCAAGGAGGAAACCGGGCTTGTCTGCGGTAAGCTTGCCTATCGCGCCGTCGTCACGTTTGTGCCGGATCAAGACGTATGCGAATATATGCATTTGTTCACTTGTTCGGATTTTACGGGGAAATTGCAGGAGTGTAACGAAGGCGACCTCGCATGGATCCCTAAAAAAGATATCCTGTCTTTACCGTTGTGGGAAGGCGATAAAATCTTTTTACGGCTCCTGGAAGAAAACCATCCGTTCTTCTCTCTGCGCCTTGCCTATCGGGGCGATACACTGGTATCCGCTCGGCTGGATGGCGAAGAACTGCTGTAAAAGAGTTTCTTTATATGTGACAAAAAACGCCCCGCGGGGCGTTTTTATCATCAAGACGTATCCGCGGCTATTCCCCTTTTTTCTTCGCGAAAATGATCTTGCCTGCGTTGGTTTGGAGCATACTGGTCACCGTTACGTCGATCTGGCGGTCAAGATATTCCGCGCCGTTTTCCACCACGACCATAGTGCCGTCGTCGAGATAGCCGACGCCCTGTGTGCGATCCTTGCCGGGCTTGGAGATCTCGATCGTCAGACTGTCCCCCGTCACCAGCGTGGGTTTGAGCGCGTTGACCAGCTCGTTGACGTTCAGCACACGCACATTTTGCAGGCTTGCCGCCATATTGAAAGAATAATCCGTCGTCAGG
>JAGCSD010000190.1 GCA_017964345.1 Clostridia bacterium | reverse complement strand
TTGTAGACCTCGGGGTTCAGCGCCTCGCCTGCCGTCGTCATGTGGCGAACGGATGACAGATCAAAACGGGAAATATCTTCCTTGATCATCATGCGAAGCATCGTCGGCGGCGCGCAGAACGTCGTGATTTGATATTTCGCAAACATCGGCAGAATATCGGCGGCGTCAAAGCGGTCAAAATCATAGGTGAACACCGCGCCCTCGCAGAGCCACTGTCCGTAGAGTTTCCCCCACAGCGCCTTGCCCCAGCCGGTATCGGAAATCGTAAAATGCAGACCGTCGTCGCTGACGCCGTGCCAGTATTTGGCAGTGATATAATGCCCCAGCGGATATTGATAGGTGTGCATCGCGATTTTGGGATAGCCCGTCGTGCCGGAGGTAAAGAACATCAGCATCGGGTCCGTGCCGCAGGGCGTGTCCTCCGCGCGGTAGAAGTGGGCGCTGTAAAGCGGGTATTCCGCATCGAAATCATGCCAGCCCTCTCGCGTGCCGTTCACGATGATCTTTGTCGTAACGTCGGGACAGGACTGCATGGCTTCTTCCGCCTGATGTGCCACATCGCCGTCGGCGGTGCAAACGATCGCGCTGACGCCCGCCGCCTGAAAACGATATTCAAAATCATGTTTGAGCAGTTGGTTCGTCGCGGGGATCGCGATCGCGCCGAGCTTATGCAGCGCCAGGATCGCGAACCAGAACTGGTAGTGCCGCTTTAAGACGAGCATCACGCGGTCGCCTTTTTGGATACCGAGAGCCGTGAAATAGTTGGCGCACTGGTTGGAAGCGCGCTTCATATCCCGGAACGTGAATCGGCGCTCCGTTTTGTCGCGCGCTATATGGAGCATAGCGAGCTTTTCCGGCTCTCGCTTTGCCAATTCGTCCACCACGTCAAAAGCAAAATTGAAAGAATCCTCGTTGGTAAAGTTGATAGCGGTCGGATAACCGTTTTCATTCTCGGTCACTTGAATGAAGCGGTCGCTGACGAAATGTTTATGTGTTTGACGGGACGGCAGAAGCGTATCGCGCACGATCGGCTCCGCCTGGTCGGCGCCGGGCAGAACGACGGCAAGGAACAGACAGTCGCGTCCGTCCACGGCGATCATGCCGTGCGGCGTGGAACTGTTATAGAAGATGCTGTCGCCCTCGCTCAGGTATTCCACGTTCTCTCCTACCTGTATCTTCAGGCGGCCTTCGAGCACCAGGTCAAATTCCTGCCCGGAATGCTTCGTCAGATGGATCGGCTTATCCTGCAAATCTTCCTGGTATTCATAGCGTACCCAGTATGGCTCGGACAGCTTTTTTCGGAACATCGGCGCTAAATTGCGGATCTCAATACCGTCCTCTTTGGCGGTCTGTTTTCCCTGCCCCTTGCGCGTAACGGTGTACGAAGACAAATGCGCGCTGGTGCCTTCCAACAGATCGGTCAATTCAATACCGAACGCCAGGGCACATTTATGAATAAAGGTAAAGGGAAAATCGACGGTTCCGGCTTCGTACGCCTCATACTGATCCGGCGAAACCTCGGTTTTTTGCGCCATTTCCGCCTTGGTGAAGCCGGAAATCTCACGCATCTCCTTGATGCGCGCGGCAATTGTCCTGAGCTGTTCAGTATTGCTTGTCGTCATAAGAAAACCTCCTTAAAAAAACACACTCGCCTCAATCTTCATTGAGACGAGTGTGTAAGAAACACATCCGCGGTACCACTCAATTTGCAGAAATTCTTCTGCCGCTCTTCGGAATCTGACAATTCCTATGCCTTTACGCAGCATTCACGGGAAACGCCTACTGAGCCTATGCTGTTCGGATCTCCTGCTCGGAAGGGATGGGTCATTTTGAATATAGCGATCGGTTCGCACCTGCCACCGACTCTCTGTACGCGTCCGTTCAAGACCGTCTTCGTCATCGCTTTTATGAAATTTTCTACATTGTAACACCGTATCAAAAAGCTGTCAAGCGATTTTTCAGAAAAAAACCGTTATTTAATCATTTCTTTGAAAGCGGATCGCCATCCGTCGATCCGTTCATATCAATATAACAAGAAAAAGTGTGACACCTGTATGTTAATTTAACCATTTATACATTTGTTCTGTTTGCGGCGGCATACGACAAAACCGGCTGAAATAAGGAATTCCTCATCCCAGCCGGTTTTTGTTATCCGTTCTTATAGAAGACAGCGCCTTCACAATATTTTTATGTTTGCTTCTCCAGTTTTTTCAGCAGTGTAATCAACGGCACTGTCAGCACGGACATGGCGAGATTGCTGACGCCGTGAATCAAGTCGTACGGCAAGCCGCTCGCGATCCACGCGATCATGCCCTGCCAGTTATACCCGAATACCAGCGCCTGATACGGCGCGTATAGCGTGCCGTACAGAAATCCGTGCGCCGCACAAAGGATTGAATACACGATTGCCGCAGTCGCCGGATGCATTTTTTTGGGCATAAGCATCGTTACACCCCACAGGATGGTCCACAAATATAGATACGGAACCCACCAAATGCCGAAGCCTGCCGTAATCCCGACCAACAAATCAAACACGGCAAGAATCCACAACGCCTTGGCACGGTAAACCACCGTGAATATCACGGTCAGGAGCGCCAGCGGGTGTACGTTGGGAATGCCTTCAATGTACTTAAAAGCAAACATCATACCGCCGAAAATGGCGAATTTTGTCATTTCCAGCGTAGTCAGAAGCACCTTCCGCTTCTGCATGGCGGATTACTTGGAAATGCGGAAAGCGTAGGTCGCGCCGTCTTCCACGTTTGTGGTGTCCACGCCGGTCTGTGCGTATTCTCCGTTGACGTAAAACGCCCAATAGGTTTGATCCACGTCATAATCGGCAATCACGCCGTTGACCTTCTTGACGTACAGACCGTACGCACTCTCTTCCCCTTCGATCAGTTCCACATCAAGCAGAGCTTTCCCCACGGTATCCGCATCGGTTTTGACGAGGAAATACGTCGTGTTGCCGTCTAAATCCGCCACTTCAAAGTGAAAAGATTTGGCTCCCTCGCCCACCGTAGTTTCCGGAATCTCGGTAGTTTCGACCAGCGCAGGAGTGGTGTCAACGGAATCGGTTGCCGTCGGCACAGGTGTTTCTTGTGTTCCTTGACAGGCCGTCATGGCCAGTGCCGTTGCCGCAATCAGCATCAGGACGAGAAGAAACGAAAGCAGTGTTTTCATGTTCTTTTTCATGTCTGTTCTCTCCTTCAAAAATAAAAATTAGCCCATTTGAAGCCGGCGCTCGCGGCATGTTTCTGCCGGGCTTTTTGACGCACGGATATTTCGACTTGAAGCGCTCGTTTCCGCCTTCTCAGAAAACATCCAATGGCGTTTCTCCGCCTGTTGCGGCAAGCGGATAGGAAACGGTTTTTCTTACTTCTCACGGCGGCGTGCCCGTACCGGATTTTCACCGGTTTCCCCGATTTGTCGACAGTATTTTACCACAAAACCGCTTTTTCTTCAAGCGATTTCGCAAAGCAATACTCTGAAAATCGACCGGATTTTCTCTGACTCGATTGATAACCAATTACGTTTTAATCCGAACCCGCCATGCGGCATTCTGAAAAAAGCCGCGAAGCAAACGCTCCACGGCTTGAGAATGAAAAAACTGATTACATATCCAGGAGGATGTGATCGTTGTTTTTGAACAGCGTGTCGATCCATTCCTGCGGCAGGTATTTCTGCAAAAGATCAAAATTCGGCGGACGCTTTATACTGTCATGACAATCCGAACCGACAAGCTCAATCAACCCGTTATCCAGCATATGCAGGATATGCTTTCGCTGCCAGCGATACGCCAGTGCACCGATGTCAAACTGCACATGGCATCCCATTTGCAGAATCTCCTCTAAAAAATCGTCTCGGAAAAAGTGCCGATAGCGCTCTAAATGTACCAAAATCGGAATG
Organism: Clostridia bacterium; assembly: GCA_017964345.1. Taxonomy (GTDB): domain Bacteria; phylum Bacillota; class Clostridia; order Christensenellales; family QALW01; genus UMGS1322. The sequence continues at coordinate 5,156 of JAGCSD010000190.1, read as the reverse complement.
ACGGAATAATTGGCAAACAGGCGGTTTAAGTGATCCTTTACCCATTTTTCGTCGGTCGTAGCAGAGGACAGTTCAATCAAAATGTACGATCCGCCGTCTAAGCAAAGCGGCGTCAACGTATCGCTGCCGAACAAACTGTCTTCAAAAAAGACTTCCGCTCCCATGTGCGGTGTCAATCCCAGTTGCGTGAAAGAATCTGCAATCTGCTCAAAAGCGTGTTCTCTTCGCGCCAGGAACTTTTCCATCGACATACGGTGCGCATAAAAATGCGGCGTCAGGCAAACGTCCGTCAACCCTTGCTGCTTCAAAAGCTGCAAGATGGTTTTACTTTCTTCCACTGACGCAGAACCGTCATCTATGCCGGGCAAAACGTGTGTGTGCAGATCAATCTTCCGCATGCTCAATAATACCCTCTGCGACTTCCTTGATATCTGTACCGGTGCTGGCGAATTTTTCCGCCGTTCATAATAAAGCCGATGATTTTGGCATCAAACCGCTTCAAGCTTTCAATCGCCTTATCCAGCTCCACATAGTTGGAGCGTTCTGCAAACGTGATAACGGCTACGCCGTCTACTTTTTTAGCAAGCGGCAAGGCATCCACCACAACATTGACAGGCGTGGTATCAATCAAAATATAGTCAAATCGTTCACTTAATATGTCAAGCATATCGGAAAAAGACTGACTCTCCAGCAATTCCGAGGGATTAGGCGGAATCAACCCGGCGCAGACGACGGAAAGGTTCGTGCCGGGTACAACCTGAATGATATCCTCCAGCCCGCACATCCCGCTCAGATAGTTGGTAATGCCCGGTGTGTTTTTCAGCCGGAAAAACTTTGCCACGGAGGGCTTTCGCAGATCGCAATCCATCAACAGAACGCGGTTGTTCATTTGCTTGGAGAATGCCGCCGCCACGTTGCAGGTGGTAGTCGTTTTACCTTCGTTGGCAACCGCACTGGTGAACATGACGCGCTTGCATCCCTGCTTGATGACGGATAAAGCAATATTGGTACGGGCAAGCTTATATGCTTCCACTGTATAGAAGTTACTGCCGGTGGATTTTCCGTCCTTATTCTTGGCCATTGTCTTCCTCCGCTTTCTTAGCATAACTGCTGTAATAGTAATCATTCTTACTGTGGTGCGCCGCATCGTTGAAATCGGGGATCACGGCGATCACCGGATATTCATAATGGCGCGCCAATTCATTTTCATTCTTAACCTTGGTCCCCAGCGTTTCGCGCAGCAGCTCAATGGCGAACACGATCGCCGCAGCAGCCACCGCCGCAAGCGCCACGTTGCGCAGCGGGTGCGGCGCGATCTGTGCCCTCGGCTCTTCCGGCATATCTACGATAACCACTGACAAGAGAGCATCGTTTTTTTCCGCAATAAAATCGTTGGCGTATTCCGCCGCCGTCAAAGCGACCTTCAACGCCTCTTTCGGCGTGTTGTCCGACGCTGTGATCGTGATGATCGTGGAGTCTTCGTTATAGGTAACTTTGAAACTGGCATTATGATCGATCACCGCGTTTTCTCGCACGATTTTAGCAAAACTGTTTGATTGCAGCAATTCCACGCAAGTCAACACTTGTCGGTTGGCATACACCCAAGCTGAACTGCTGCTCGCCACTGAATTCTCTCTCGCTTCTATCGGCACGACGATGTTCAATTTAGCGGTTGAAACATAGGTCGGGGCGATCATATAACGGCTGACCAGATATGCGCCGATGCCGACAACCAAAGCGGCAACCAACATCCGAACGAAACACTTGCGCAATACAGTCAGTACGTTTTCCAGTGTAATCTCCATGACTCTCTTCTCCTATTGTTTTTTAAATGATATAGCGATCCTGTTTACCCGGTTTTTGGGCAAGCTCCGCACCTTTTTCTTCATATCCGGGACGTCCGAGCAAGGCATACGCGGCATTTTTTCCTTCTTCCACACCGGGCTGATCGAATGTATGGATTCCGAGCATCGCACCGCAGTAAGCGGTTTCCAGTTCATAAAAATACATCAACTGACCGACTGTGAACGCATTGACTTCCGGCAAAAGAATGGTCTGGTTCAGGTGTCCGCTTTTAAGCAATGCGTATTCCGTAGCCATTCGTTCGGCGTTGATGAGTTCATTCAGGGTGTGACCGCACAAAAAATGCACGGCGGGAATATCGGCGCATCCTTCGGGAATACCGATTTCCGCATGAAACTTTTCCACCCCCAGAACCGTAATAACCTTATCAAACGGTCCTTCGGTATACAACTGCACTTGGCTGTGCTGATCGGTCACGCCCAGTGCTTTGACCGGGGTTTGCCCCGTAAAGACTTCCCTGCCGTTCAGGTCGTACCGCTTGCCGAGCGATTCCGCCCAAAGCTGGCAATACCAATCCGCTATGAATTTCAGGCTGTCGGCATACGGCATCATAACCGAAATGTTATAGCCTTTCTGCATGGCAAGATACTGCATCAGCGCCGCCATCAGCGGTGCGTTTTGATAAATATCGTCGGTGGAAGCCAGCTCGTCCGCATAGGCGGCACCCGCGAGCAGCGCGCGGATATCCACGTTGCAGACTGCCGCCGCCAGTAAGCCGACCGGACACAGTTCGCTGAAGCGTCCGCCCACGCCGTCGGGAATCACAAAGCGTGTAAATCCCTCCTGCTGAGCAATTTTAATCAGATTGCCCTTTGCCGCGTCGGTAGTGGCGATGATATGATCCTTGGCCTTGTCCCCCATCTCGCGTTTGAGGCGATCCCATAGAATCAAAAACTGCGACATCGTTTCGCTGGTGCTTCCGGATTTGGAAATCACATTAAAGCAGGTCGTTTTCAGATCGATCACATCAAGAAGCGCCGCCATGCGCTCCGGATCGATGTTGTCCTCCACATAGAGCTTCGGCGCCCGGCGCTTTTCTTTGGGAAGTTCATTGTAGTGCAAATGGTTCAATGCCTGCTGAACGGCAATCGGACCGAGTGCCGAACCGCCGATTCCGAGAACGACAAACGTGTCAAATCGCTCCCGCACCGCTTGCGCTGTCTGCAGGATCGATTCAACCACCTCGTTCTGGTTGTACGGAAGTTCCGTCCAACCCATCATGTCCTTGCCCCGGTTCTCCCTGACATAGCGGAACGCTTCTGCCGCCTTAGGCGCGGCGAGCGTCAATTCTTGTTCTGTAAACCCTCTTTCTCCGATCTGCTCCGCCATCATATGATTGACGTCAAATCGGATTCTCTGTTTTTCCATTCACGACTCCTTTATAACAACTCGTAACAACTCAAAGTGTATTATAACACGGAATCTTATTTTATGCAACGTTAAAACGAATACTTTTTTCTTTTTTTTTGATCAAAAAAACGAGCACCGCGCACAAAAAAGATCGACAAATCACACTTTCGCGTCAATCCGCAATGATGTCAGCATTGTTTCCGTTGCTCCAAAGGCGTTCTAAGTTGAAAAACAGACGGTCCTCGTCATCAAATATGTGTACGAGCAGATCGCCATAGTCCAGAACGATCCATCTGGCTTCCTGATAGCCGTCAACACGCAGCGCCTCGTGTCCTTGCTTTTTCATTTCTTCTTCCACGGCGTCGCTGATCGCGCGTACCTGTGTTTTACTCGAGCCGCTGCAAATCAGAAAATCGTCCGCCACCACGGTCATTTCGCTCACATGGAGCCGTGTGACCTCGTGTGCCTTTTTAGAGAGTGCCGCCTGAGCCGCCGTTTCAATTTTTTTGTTCATGTGCCAAACTCCTTTCTATATCGTCGAGCGTCTGTTGCGTCAACGGATGGATACGCGTTCCGTTTTGTCCCTCAAACCGCAGGACGCCGCGGAGCGACATTTCCATCCCTTCCTCCAGCGACCGCTCAGTCGCTTTGCGGATTTCCTCCACGCACGGGTAAGCTCGTCCGTCTTCTATGGCATCGGCGAGAAAGACGATCTTCTCTTCGATGCTCATGCCCGGTCGTCCCGTGGCGTGGTACCGGATCGCGTTTAAGATCCGTTCGTCGTCAATGCCGTATTCCTCTCGCGCGATCAGCGCGCCCAGCGGAGCGTGCAGGATCTTGTCATACGGCAAAAAATCCGTAAGAAGCGCTTTCTGCGCCGCCGTCGGCGTGCGGTATTTGGCGCAATCGTGCAAAAGCGCGGCATAAAACACCACATCTCTGTCCGCCGGTGTGTGAACGGATAATTCCATCGCCATCAGCAGCGTGCCCATCGTATGCGCGTACCGCTTTTCGGTCAGTTGCTCGCGCAGACGCGCTTTTATGCGTTCAATTTCGGTATATTCCATACTTTCGGATCACCTCTGCTGTTTTTAGGGGAACCAACGTGTCGATATCAAGGCCCTCCTTTACCCGTGTGCGCACCTGCGAGGAGGATATGTCAAGTCCCTCATGATGCGTAAAATGCAGACGCGCGCCCATGCTGATCGCCTGTGCGGCATCCGCCTGTGAATCGTAACCGTGACGGTCTACCACTATAAACTCTGTCATGCGAAAGACTTCCTCCGGATCTTTCCATGTAAGAAGCGCCCCGACGGTGTCCCCGCCGATGATGTAATAATACGTGTCCGGCGCTTGTTCCGTCAGCGTTTTCAGCGTTTCTACCGTATACGTTTTGCCGCGGCGTTTCAATTCCATATCGCAAAACACAAAGTTCGGCTGATCGACCAGCGCCGCCCGCAGCATGGCGGCGCGCAAACGCTTACTTGTAATATGCGTTTTGTGCGGAGCATCGCCCAGCGGCAAGAACATCACCCGATCCAGGGCGAAAGCTTCCTGACAAAAGCGCGCCATATCGAGATGCCCGTTATGCACCGGATCGAAAGTGCCCCCTAAAATGCCGATTTTCATAGTATAATTCTCCGTTTTTTCGGTAAAACTGAATCCCGAGGTGACTGTCATGATCCCGGTATTCGGTATTCTGCTCTATCCCGTCGTTTTTTTGGTGCTTTACGCGGTATGCGAAGTCATTTTCCCCACCCGTAACACCGCGATGATCGTCAGTTTGCTTGCCGCGTTCCCCTGCTGTTTAACGTATGTACGTCTGCGCACGCGTTTCGCGGCGCGCGCCAAGGCAAAGAAAGCGGCGCGTCAAAGCGCACAGGAGCGGCTTTACGGACTGATGCTGCTGGATAAAAGCGCTTTTGAGGCGCTGTTTCCCGATT
>JAGCSD010000189.1 GCA_017964345.1 Clostridia bacterium | reverse complement strand
TATCCGTGATTTTATACATACGCGCTCCTTCGGGGCGGCGCCCCTGTCCTGGAATAAAAATATTGTACCGCAAAACGCGCGGCGCGTCAATCGAAACCTTGCGATCGGGGCACGTACAAAAATCTTCATTTTCTTTCAAAAAACTATTGACAAACCGTTCAACTTGCGCTATACTTTTCAAGAAGTTTTAAGCCGGTACCGTGATGCCGGCAAGGTTCCAGCACAAAAGATGGCCGGATCTTGCCGCGCACGCGCGCCGCAGGATCTTTTTTTATGCGCAAGCATAGTGAAGATAAATACTAATGTTTGGAGGGTATCATCCAATGAAAATGATCTATGACGTCAAGGACAAGCCCAAGTTCGGGCAGGTGATCGTGTTCGCGATCCAGCAGCTGCTTGCCATTATGGCGGCCACGCTGGTCGTGCCGGTCATCATCGGGCATGATATGCAGCCCACCGCCGCGCTGTTCGGCGCCGGTATCGGTACGCTGGTGTATCTGTGCTTTACCAAGTTCCGCTCGCCGGTGTTCCTCGGTTCGTCGTTTGCGTTCCTCGGCTCCATGGGGGCGGCGTTTGCCGGCGGCGTGTCGATGGCGCTTGGCTATCTCGGCTTGATCCTCGGCGCTGTGTTTGCCGGTTTGGTATATGTGGTGATCGCACTTGTCGTCAAGCTGTTCGGCGTCAAGTGGGTAAATAAACTGATGCCCGCGGTCGTAATCGGTCCGACGGTCGCGATCATCGGTCTGTCTTTGGCGGGCAACGCTATCGGCGATCTGCAGAGAGCCAACCTGGATGGCGGTTCTCCTTATGTGGCGATCGTGTGCGGTCTGATCACCCTTGCCGTGACGATGCTGGCTTCCTCGTTCGGTAAGAAGTTCATGAAGCTGGTACCCTTTATTGTGGGCATCTGCGCCGGCTATATCGCCGCCACAATCTTCTACTTTATCGGCAAAGCAACGGACAACCCCGCGCTAATGATTATCAACTTTTCTCCGTTTGCCGGTCTTTTGCAAGACGGCGGCGTAACGCTGGAAACCTTTATCAATATAAAACCCGGCTTCACGTTCCTGACCGCGTTTAACGGCGTGGTGGAACTGAACGGCGGCTATATCGTGTCCCTGATCGCGGCGTATGTGCCGGTGGCGTTCGTGGTGTTTGCCGAGCATATTGCCGACCATAAAAACATTTCTTCGATCATCGAAAAAGACCTCTTGGAAGATCCCGGTCTGCACCGCACGCTCTTGGGCGACGGCGTCGGCTCTATGGCGGGCGCGTTCTTCGGCGGCTGTCCGAACACGACCTACGGCGAATCTGTTGCCTGCGTGGCGATCACCCGCAACGCCTCAGTCGTGACGATCTTTGTCGCCGCGATCGGCGCGATCCTGATCTCCTTCTTCTCGCCGTTTGTGGCGCTTGTCAACACGATCCCGAGCTGCGTCATGGGCGGCGTGTGTATGGCGCTCTACGGCTTCATCGCCGTCAGCGGTCTGAAGATGATCCAAAAAGTCGATCTGAACAAGAATCGCAATCTGTTCGTCGTATCCGTTATCCTGATCGCCGGTATCGGCGGACTCACGCTGAATTTCGGTCAGGTCACGATCACCGAAGTCGCCTGCGCGCTGATCCTCGGTATTCTGACGAATCTCATGCTTTCCAAAGAAAAGGACGAGCCGAAAGACGAGTCCAAGGAATAACAAGCAAAAAACAAAACCGGTTCAAGCAAAATAAACGCTTGAACCGGTTTTGTTACAGTGCCGCAAACAACAGGATCAGTCCGAATGCAAACGGCAAAACGGCGATACACGCCACGACCCGAGCAAGAAACAGCATATAGGCTTTATCCGTTCGATTCATCGTACGCCGTATTCGATACGGGAGCAGTTTTATATCCTTTGTCAGCGCCAGAAGCCCGGCATAGAGCAGGATTGCGCCGGCAAAGCAAAAGAAAAACACGGCGGCGTAAAAAGTATCGTTCATAACGCTTCCTCCTTCCTTGCCGGCACGCGCGCTTCCGCATAACAGATCGGCAGTCCTAAAGACACAAATTTTGATTCATATTCGGTCATGATGTGATTTTCGGGCGTCTTATCGTGAAGGTCAAACGTGACGGCTTTTGTTTCGTACCCGCAGGCGGCGTACTGTTCCAGCGAATAGTCAAAAAACGACCGGTTGTCGGTCCTTTGACAGATCGGAGCACCGGGAACGCAGAAGCGGGTATAGCTTTCCAAAAACCGCGGATGCGTCAGACGGCGCTTGGCGTACGGCGCCTTGGGAAAGGGACAGGAGAAATTCAGATATATCTTAGATACGCTGTTTGGCGGCAGATAGCGAGGCAAAAGCTCCGCCGCGCAGTTCCAGAAGCGAATATTGGAAAGACGCGCGTTTCGCGCTTTTTTGCACGCTTCCACCAGCACGTTTTTGTTGACGTCCACGCCCAAAAACGCTTTTTCGGGGTTCCGGCGCGCCAGCTCGCACAAAAACGCGCCGCGTCCGCACCCGATTTCCAGCTCCAGCGCGTCAAACGCGCCGAATAGCTCCGGCAAGGACACATACGCCGGTATTTCCAGCGCACGCTCCCAATTTTTTTCTTCCGGCTCCCAAACGGTCAACAGGTCGCCATACAGCGCGAGCTGCCCGTCGAGATTCCGCTTTCTGCGCGATCTCATGATTGCCTCCCGTTCTTGACGGTTCATTGTATCACGGACGCAGGCAAATGTCAAAGAAAAAATAAAAAAATGCATTTTTTCATTTACTTATTTCTTTATTTGTGGTATGATACTATACTGGTAAGAAAAACAAACGGGAAGCGGTTCGATCCGTTCGCCCGCAAATTTTAGGAGGATTTTGTTTATGGCAAGAAAGTTCAAGACCATGGACGGTAACAACGCAGCGGCATACGTCAGTTATGCGTTTACCGAAGTGGCGGGGATCTATCCCATCACGCCGTCCAGCCCGATGGCGGACTATGTGGATCAATGGTCCGCGCAGGGACAGAAAAACATCTTCGGCACGACCGTCAAGGTGGCGGAAATGCAGTCCGAAGCCGGTGCGTCCGGTACGGTTCACGGCTCGCTCGCGGCGGGCGCGCTGACCACGACGTATACCGCGTCGCAAGGTCTGCTGCTGATGATCCCCAATATGTATAAGATCTCGGGCGAATTACTGCCCGGTGTGTTTCATGTTTCGGCGCGCTGCGTCGCCACGCACGCGCTGAACATCTTCGGCGATCATTCCGATATTTACGCCTGCCGTCAGACCGGCTTCGCCATGCTGGCGGAAACCAATCCGCAGGAAGTCATGGATATCGGTCCCGTCGCGCATTTGGCGGCAATCGAGAGCCGCGTGCCGTTCCTCAACTTCTTTGACGGCTTCCGTACCTCGCATGAGATCCAGAAGGTCGCCGTATGGGATTACGAAGACCTGAAGGAAATGACGAACATGGAAGCGGTCGAAGCCTTCCGCAAGCGCGCGCTGAATCCGGAACGCCCGGTCATGCGCGGCAGCCACGAGAACGGCGATATCTTCTTCCAGCACCGCGAGGCGTGCAATAAATATTATGACGCCGTGCCCGCCATCGTGGAGAAATACTTAAACAAGATCAACGAAAAACTCGGAACGGATTATAAACTGTTCAACTATTACGGCGCGCCGGACGCCGACCGCGTGATCGTCGCCATGGGCTCGATCTGCGACGTGGCGGAAGAAGTCATCGACTATCTGACCGCCAAGGGTGAAAAAGTCGGTCTTGTCAAGGTCCGCCTGTACCGTCCGTTCTCGGCGGACAAGCTGATCGAAGCGATCCCGGCGAGCGCGAAGAAGATCGCGGTGCTTGACCGCACCAAGGAACCCGGTTCGCTCGGTGAGCCGCTGTATATGGACGTTGTCACGGCGCTTGCCTCCAAGGGCATTCAAAAGACCGTGATCGGCGGACGTTACGGACTCGGCTCCAAGGACACCCCGCCTTCCAGCGTGTTTGCCGTGTACGAAGAGCTTGCCAAGGACGCGCCCAAAGAGCATTTTACGATCGGCATTACGGATGACGTGACCTATACCTCGCTTGAGGAGAAACCCGCGCCCAACACCGCCGCGGAAGGCACGATCGAGTGCAAGTTCTGGGGCTTGGGCGGCGACGGTACGGTCGGCGCAAACAAGAACTCCATCAAGATCATCGGCGACTACACCAACAAAAACGTGCAGGCGTATTTCCAGTACGATTCCAAAAAAACCGGCGGTATTACGATTTCGCACCTGCGTTTCGGCGACAAGACGATCAAGAGCCCGTACTACATCAATAAAGCCGACTTCGTGGCCTGCCATAACCCCTCCTACGTGGAAAAGGGCTATCGCATGGTCAACGACGTGAAGCCCGGCGGCGTATTCCTGATCAACTGCCAGTGGGATGAGAAAGAACTGGAAGAAAAACTGTCCGGCGAAGCCAAACGCTATATTGCGAATAACAACATTCAACTGTATACCGTGAACGCCATCGATCTGGCGGCGCAGATCGGTATGGGTAAACGCACCAACACGATTTTACAGTCCGCGTTCTTCACGCTGGCGAAGGTCATGCCGCAGGAAGAGGCGATCCAGCACATGAAGGATGCCGCTACCAAGTCCTATCTGAAAAAAGGTCAGGACGTGGTGGACATGAACCACAAGGCGATCGACGCCGGCGCTACCGCGTTTGTGAAGATCAACGTACCGGCTTCCTGGAAAGACGCTCCCGATACCAAGGATGCGCCGACGGAAAAAGGACGCGCCAAACTCATCAAGATGGTTGACGGCATCATGAAGCCTGTCGGAAAAATGAACGGCGATCTGCTTCCCGTTTCCGCGTTCGTCGGACACGAGGACGGCACGTTTGAACTGGGGGCGGCTGCTTATGAAAAACGCGGCGTTGCCGTTATGGTTCCCGAGTGGAACAACGAAACGTGCGCTCAGTGCAACCGCTGCGCGTTCGTCTG
>JAGCSD010000188.1 GCA_017964345.1 Clostridia bacterium | reverse complement strand
TCCTGCTGAATATCGTAGGCGTTGTTTTCATAAATATCTAAAATAATCAGTTGGTGCGGGTGATGCGAAGCGATCTGCCGACATAATTCACTGCCGATGGACCCGCCCCCGCCGGTAACCATAATAATCTTGTCTTCCAGATAGGCGCTCGCCGCTTCGTTGTTTAAGTGAATGGCGTCGCGCGCCAGCAGGTCTTCAATGCTGACTTCTCTTAGGGCATGCAAGGATATATCGCCATTAATCAACTGATAAATACCGGGCAGCATTTTGACGCGGCAACCCGTTTCATGCGCCTTGGATACAAGCTTACCTAATTCTTCTCCGTGCAGAGAGGGGATCGCAATGTAAATCTCGTGTACGCTGTATTTTTTGACCAGTTCGGGAATACGGTCACGATTGCCCGCCACGGGAACTCCGAAAATGTGATTTCCGAGTTTCATCGGATCGTCATCCACCAGACAGACCGCCGTAAGGCTCAATTTGTCGGAATGCTCGATTTCCCTCAACAGAACGGTACCGGCTTCGCCCGCGCCGACAATCATGACGCGCGTATGACCGTTGCCGTGATTGCCGTTGCTCAGACGGGCGGCAGAAGAGTGCAGGGCTTGTACCGCACGTTTAAGATACCGTGTGAATGCCGCAAGAAACAGCAAAATAAAGAAAAACAGCGGAATATAATACGGCGTCACTATCGGCGGCGTGTCTTGGAAGAGAAAGAGGAGCGCCAGCGTATGCGCGATTGTCACGCCGATGACCGAACCGATCAGTTTTATCCCCGACAGCGCGCCAATGGAATCCGGATCGTCCTGATAAAGATGAAAAGCCATAAATAAGCCGGAGCAAATCAGTATGTTTAATAAAAAGCAGATATAAAAAGCTCTATGACCGAGGAACACCGTAAAGACAGTCGTTCCCTCCGTTAAAAGCGCCAGAAGCATGGCGATCGCCACGCTGAAAAAATCCCATATAAACAGAATGATTTTGCGTCGAAGCCATCGAAGCTTCGCTGTTTCTACCTGTTTAGGCATACTCTCACGTCCTACTAACGTTTATACAAACCCGAATATAACACATCACGGCATTTTTGTCAAGTCTCCTTGTATATAAATTTTAAAAAAATCAGCGTCCGGTGGAGCCGAATCCACCATTTCCGCGTTCTGTTTCCTCTAAAAAAGCGGTTTCCTCCCACTGTGCCTGCAAAACAGGCATAATCAGCATCTGTGCAATACGGTCGCCGTTCCGGACGGTGCGCGTTTCCTGTCCGTGATTATGCAGAGCAACCATCACTTCACCGCGATAGTCACTATCAATCACACCCACTTTGTTGGCGGGCGCTAAATCCTGCTTGCACGCCAAACCGCTGCGTGCGCAGACAAGTCCGACGTAGCCTTCGGGGATCGCCGCCGCGATCCCGGTTCGGACAAAGTGCGTTTCCTGCGGAGCGATCGAAAGCGGTTCGTCAAGAAGAGCGTACAGATCGGCTCCTGCCGCGCTTTTTGACGCATACGCCGGTTGAATGGCGCGCGGATCCAGTTTTTGAAAAAGCATTTTCATACGATTTCTCCCCAAAGCGGCGACTGACTAAATTTTATAAACGGCGTTTGCAGAATAAATGAACAGCAAAATTCCGACCAGCACTGCGCCGAAAACAAAACTCCAGCCGCCGATCTGGAACCACAGATTGCCGTCTTCGTGCTCGCGTTTTTTGCGGTAGTGATACACGTACAGAAGAACACCGGCGATCAGTGCGCTCGCAAAGCTCTCCCCTGCCCAGATCGACGCGTTGGTTGGATCGGCGGAAAGCGCCAAATTCAGCAGAAGAAAATGCGGCATCACACAAGAGATACAGCCGAAGCTGAATCCCAGATAAATTGATCCGGCAATTTGTAAGATCTTTTTCATTGTATCAGCCGTCCTTTTTTAGAGCGTTTCTATCGTATCGTTCGCGCTGGTTTCGGAGGTGTCTGCGATATCTTCTTCATTCTGCTCGTCTTCGTGCGGTGCGAGCGCAATCGCTACGACACGCGCGTTATCGGCAAGACGCATGACGTGAACGCCTCTGGTCGCGCGGCCCATGGTACGCAGTTGCGCGACCTCGGTGCGAATGATCGTGCCGTCGTCGGTGATCAGAAGCATATCTTCTTCACCCGTGACCGCCGCCATATCGACGATATCGCCGGTTTCCTCCGTCAGAACGTGCGTAATGATACCCTTGCAGTTACGCCCGGTCAAGCGATATTCGGCAACGTCGGTCTTTTTGCCGAAACCGTTTTCGGTGACCGTCAGGATCGTGTGTTCGGGCTTGACGATCGCCATATTGACCACGCGGTCGTCGTCGGCTAAGTTCATGGCGGTCACGCCCATCGTGCCGCGTCCCATAGGACGAACGAGTTTTTCTTCAAAACGGATCGCTTTACCCTTGGCGGTAGCAAGCAAAACTTCATCCTCTCCGCTTGTCAGCGCGACCTGGATCAGATCGTCCCCCTCACGCAGGACGATGGCGATCAAGCCGTTTTTGCGAATGCGGAAGTCCTCCAGCGGCGTTTTCTTGATGAAACCTTGCCGCGTCGCCATGATCCGGTTCATACCGCGACGAGCCTATTCCTCTTCCGGCAGATTGATGACCGTCGTCACCTTTTCGCCGGCGTCGAGGTTCAAGAGGTTCACGATCGCGCTTCCCTTAGCGGTGCGCCCTGCCTCGGGAATCTGATAGCAGCGTAGCGAGAACACACGTCCGCGCGTGGTAAAGAACAAAATATCGGTGTGGGTGTTCGCGACCATCACGCGCTCCACGAAGTCTTCGTCGCGCGTCGTCAACGCCGTAATACCCTTTCCTCCGCGTTTTTGAGCGCGGTAGGTGTCCATCGGCACGCGCTTGACGTAGCCGAAGTGCGTCATGGTCACGACCATGTCCTCCTGCTGAATGAGCGATTCGAGATCGATCTCATCTTCAAACGGCGTAATTTCGGTGCGGCGGTCATCACCGTACTTGTCCTTGATGACCAGGATCTCTTCGCGAATAATATCCAGCACGAGCTGAGGATCCGCCAGAATGGCGCGAAAACGCGCGATATTCGCCTGCAGGTCCGCAAATTCCGCTTCCAGTTTTTCTCTCTCCAGTCCCGTCAAACGGGCAAGACGCATATCCAGAATGGCTTTGGCTTGCTCCAGCGTGAAATCCAGCTCATTCATCAACCGGTCACGGGCGATCTCCGTCGTATGCGAGGAACGGATCAAGGCAACGACCTGATCGATCACGTCCAGCGCGTGCAGGAAGCCCTCCACCAAATGCGCGCGCGCCAGCGCCTTGTCGAGATCATACTGCGTGCGCCGCGTTACGACGGTCTTTTGATGCTCCAAATAGTAATAGAGCATTTCTTTTAAGTTCAGCACGCGCGGTTCGCCGTCCACGAGCGCCAGCATGATCGCACCGAAGCTGTCCTGCAGCTGCGTGTGCTTATAAAGGAAATTCAGCACGACCTGCGGATTAACGTCTTTTTTCAGTTCAATGACGATCCGCATACCGTCCTTATTGTATTCATCGCGCAGGGCGGAGAGCCCCTCAAACTGCTTGTCCTTGTACAGTTCGGCGATACGCTCCACCAAACGCGCTTTATTGACCTGATACGGAATCTCGGTGACGATAATGCGGAATCTGTTGCCGGGCAGTTCCTCGATCTCGCTTTTGGCGCGTGTGACGATCCTGCCGCGCCCGGTCAGATACATATCGCGAATACCGGAAATGCCCATAATCTGCGCCGCCGTGGGGAAATCAGGACCTTTGATATGCTCCATCAGTTCCTCGACGGTGATATCGGAATTGTCGATCAGCGCGACCACGCCGTCAATGACTTCGCGCAGATTGTGCGGCGGAATATTGGTCGCCATGCCTACGGCGATACCGTCCGAGCCGTTGACCAAAAGGTTCGGGAACCGGCTGGGCAGAACGCGCGGCTGTAATTCCGTTTCGTCGAAATTGGGGTAGAAATCGACGGTTTCTTTATCGATATCCGCCAAAAGCTCCCCGGCGATCTTAGACAGTTTGGCTTCGGTATACCGCGACGCGGCGGCGGGATCTCCGTCCACCGTGCCGAAATTTCCTTGCCCGAACGCCAGCGTGTAGCGAATGGAAAACGGCTGCGCCAAACGCACCAGCGCGTCATAGATCGACGAATCGCCGTGCGGATGGTATTTACCCATGACGTCGCCCACGATACGCGCGCTTTTGCGCGTGGGTTTGTCATAGGTATACCCGCTTTCATACATAGAATACAAAATGCGGCGGTGTACCGGTTTCAAGCCGTCGCGCACGTCGGGAAGAGCGCGGCTGATATTGACCGCCATAGCGTAGGAAATAAACGATTTTTTGACCTCGGATTCAATGTCAATGTCGATAATTCTGCTCTGTTCGTCCATATTCGCTCACCCCCTTAGATATCCAGTTCGTCGTTGCTGACGAGCCGTGCGTTTTCTTCAATGAACTGCCTGCGCGGTTCCACTTCGTCTCCCATCAGGATCGTAAAGATCTGATCCGCGGCGATCGCGTCCTTCATCGTGACGCGCTTTAAAATACGCGTTTCGGGGTTCATGGTCGTTTCAAAAAGCTGTTCGCTGCTCATCTCCCCCAGACCTTTGTACCGCGCTACCTCGTAATTCTGCCGGTTGATCGAATCTAGATACCGGTTCAGTTCCTCGTCGGAATAGAAATAATACACTTGCTTGGTGCGCGTCATTGTCACCTTGAACAGCGGCGGCTGTGCGGCGTACACGTATCCGCCGGCGATCAACTGCGGCATGTGCCGGAAGAAAAACGTCAAAAGCAGCGTGCGGATATGCGAACCGTCCACGTCGGCATCCGTCATACAAATGATCTTATGGTAGCGGAGTTTGCTTTCGTCAAAATCGTCGTTGATCCCGGCTCCGAACGCGGTGATCATGGAGCGGATCTCGTTGTTTTGAAGCATGTGGTCGAGCCGCGCCTTTTCCACGTTCAGGATCTTGCCGCGCCAAGGCAGGATCGCCTGCGTTTTGCGGTCGCGCC
>JAGCSD010000187.1 GCA_017964345.1 Clostridia bacterium | reverse complement strand
GGTGGACGTCGTCATCAAAGTGGATAAAAAGGTTCGCGGCTACATTCGTCCCGCCACGCTCAAATACGCCAAGGGCTTGGAAGAAGGCATCTTAAACGCCGAGGAAGATTTTGTGTTCATCACGCACGCGGGCACGTCGCAGGAGATCATCGACGACGTTCACGCGTATCTTGACTCCCTGCATCATTTCAAAAATGTGTTCGTCACCCTTGCCGTATGCGTGATATCCGCGCACTGCGGTTACGGCACGCTGGGCGTACTGTTTATTTCCAAATAACGGGGAGGTATCATCATGAAGGTCATTTTGTTGGCGGATGTGCGCGGTTCAGGCAAAAAAAACGATATTCTTGACGTTTCGGACGGCTATGCGCGCAATTTTCTGCTGCCCAAAAAGCTGGCGAAGGAGGCCACCAGCGAAACCATCAATGCCGTGAAGGTCGCCGGACGCGCCGAAGCGCACCGCAAGGAAGTCGCTCGCGCCGAAGCACAGGAAAACGCCAAAAAAATCGACGGACTGACCGTTAAGGTGTGCGGCAAAGGCGGCGGCGGGAAGATGTTCGGTTCCATCTCCACTATGGATATTGCCGCGGCGATCAAGGAACAGCACGGCGTCGAGATTGATAAAAAGAAAATCGAAGTGGCGTCTATCAAGTCGGCGGGCGAATATCCCGCGGTTTTGCGGCTGTACCCCGACGTTTCCGCCAAGATCACCGTGCAGGTCGAAATTCGGGAAGCGTAAGGCGCGTTGCCGCCGCGTTCTTAAACAATATGTATACGGCGCCCAAACAGAGAAGCCGAACGGACTTCTCTGTTTTTTTGTGTTCAAAAAACAAAAGTTATCCACAAGGCTGTGGATAACTTTTGACTGTTCAGGTGAATTTTTCGTTTTGAGAACAAAAACTGTGGATAATTCAGTGCTTGCCTAATTCCTGATTGCGTTTATAGGCGGCGATCACGGCGTCCATGACCGCGCCGGAAAAGCCCTGTTCCTCCAGCACGCGCACACCGGCGATCGTACTGCCGCCGGGGGAACACACGGCGTCCTTCAGCGCGCCGGGATGCGTATTGCTCGCCAAATACAGCGCGGCGGCGCCTTCCATGGTCGCGGCGGCGCAAAGCAGAGCTTTCTCGCGCGGCAGACCGCAGGCAACCGCACCGTCGGCAAGCGCGTCAAGCATCATAAAGAAGTAAGCCGGACCGCATCCGGACACCGCGCACGCGGCATCGATCAGGGCTTCGCTTAAAAACTCCCAGCGTCCGGCAAAACGCATATCGGATAAAAGCGCATTCAGTTTTTCGGACGAAACATGCGCATTGCGATCATAAAGAATCATGCCTTTTCCCACGCTGACGGGCGTATTGGGCATGATACGCACGATCGGCAAGGGCAAAATCGCCTCGATCGTTCGAATCGTCACGCCCGCCGCCATGGAAACAAGCAGGATCTCGCGCATACCGAGTTCACGCTTGAGTTCTTCCAGCACGCCCGGAAGCTGCTGCGGCTTGACCGCCAAAAACACCGTGCCGCACGTTTGCGCCACGTCCTTCAGCGTACCCGTCTGCGCACCCAACGCTTCTGCGAGCGCCTGCGCTTTTTCTTCGTTTGCGTCATTCAGCAGCATCGGAGCGTTCGCTTTCGCCAGCGCCGTCGCCAGCGCGCCGCCCATATTGCCGCAGCCGATAAACCCGTACATACTTTTTTTCCTCCTGTTCAACACTGCATACTCTTAAATTTGCGGTCTTTTCATCTTTCGCTTGTCATTTCCATCTTATATTCCGCCTGCCATCCTGTGGTTTCTACAACGCTCTGCTGTGTGACGGAAGACGTCTTGGTTTCCGTTTTTTCGCCCGAAAGCCCTATTGCCAAATAGACGAACCAGGCAACGGCAACAATGGCGATCCGCAGCCAAATATTGAGTTTTTTATTTCGTACCATAAGAATGGTAAGCGGAAGCGGAAAAATAAGAATCCATCCCAGCACCCAAAGCCATGTGCGTCTTTTTTTATCGGCGCATAGCCGCCATACTGCTCTGCTTGCGCCTTCTGCCGTCCTTTTTCAAACGCATATCCTGCCCGTTCGGCGTTATCGAAGGCTGTATACTGTTCCTCATCGTCAACAAAGAATTTGGCTCCGCAGTATTCGCAAACGGCTTGCTTTTCCGCTTCGTTGATCTTCATTACGGCGCCGCAGTTCCGACATTTTAATTCAACCAGTTTCACGATTTGCTCTCCTGTTTTTCAACCTTTATCGGATGTGTCCGTTCCCGTAAATGATATATTTATAGGTATTCAGCTCATGCAGTCCCATCGGTCCGCGCGCGTGCAGTTTTTGGGTGGAAATGCCCATTTCACAACCGAGTCCGAATTCTCCGCCGTCGGTAAAGCGCGTGGAGGCATTGACATACACCGCCGCACTGTCCACTTCTTGTGTGAAGAGCTCCGTCGCGTTTTCGTCGCGCGTCAGAATGGCTTCACTGTGATGCGTGGAATGGCGGGCAATATGGTCGATTGCCTCCTGCACGTTTTCCACACAATGAACGGCGAGAATATAGTCTAAAAATTCCGTATCGAAGTCCTGTTCACCAGCGGGTGTGCCGGGAATCAGCGTTTGGGCGAACGCATCAAGCCGGAGTTCAACAGGCGTCAATCCGTTTTGCGTACGCGCGGTAACAAGGCGATCATACAGCCGGGGCAGAAACTCCGGGGCAATCGCGCGGTCAACGAGCAGGACTTCCTCGGCGTTGCAGACGCTCGGGCGACTCGTCTTGGCGTTTTCAATCACGTTCAGCGCCGTCTGCAAATCCGCTGAACGCTCCACGTACACGTGACAGATGCCCGTTCCCGTTTCAATGCAGGGAACGGTTGCTTTTTCCACACACGCTCGAATCAAACCGGCGCCGCCGCGCGGAATCAGTAAATCCACGATACCGTTGCCCGTCATCAGCGCCTCGGCGCTGGCACGCGAGGGATCCTGCATGAGCTGTACCGCGTCGGGTGAAATGCCGCACGCGCGCAAGGCGTGACGCATAGCTTCGGTGATCGCGTGCGCGGAAGCAAACGCCTCCCTGCCCACACGCAAAAGGCATGCGTTGCCGCTTTTTAAGCAAAGCGCCGCGGCGTCGCTTGTGACGTTAGGGCGGCTCTCGTAAATGATCGCCACAACACCCAGCGGAACCGAAACTTTGCGGATGGTCAAACCGTCTTTTCGCACGGTTTCTTCTAAAACACGACCGACCGGATCGGGCAGGTCCGCCACGTCGCGCAAGCCTTGCGCCATACTTTCGATCCGCGCGTCGGTTAAGCGCAGGCGATCCAGCATGACGGAAGATATGCGTTCTTTCGCGTTTTCCATATCGGATGCATTGGCGGAAAGAATGGTGTTTTTTTCCGCGATCAGCGCATCCGCCATAGCGCAAAGCGCGCGATTCTTTTCTTCCGTTGTCAGCGCGGCGACCGCGTTTTTTGCCGCTCGCGCGGCAAACAGCTGTTTTTGAATCATTTTTTTTCCCTCACAAAGCGCGTGCCGACGTCCTTACCTTCCAAAATATCATAGAGAACGGACGGATGGAAGCCGTTGGCGATCACCATGTCACAGCCGCAAATTTCAGCCGCGTGCACTTTGGTCGCCATACCTCCCGTACCGTTCGGCGTACCTTTTCCGCCCGCCAGCTTACGAATATCGTCAGTGATTGCTTCCACTACGGGAATCCGTTTGGCGTTGGCGTCACGGTGCGGATCGGCGGAAAACAGTCCGTCGATGTCGGAAAGCAGGATCAAGAGGTCCGCCTGCGCGCTCTGCGCCACGATCGCCGCCAGCGTATCGTTGTCGCCGATCCCGAATTCCGCGGTGGAAACGGTATCGTTTTCGTTGATGATCGGCAGGGCGCGCAGCGCAAGCAGTCGAAAGAGCGTATTGCTAAAATTCTCACGTCGCTCCGGCACCGCCACGTCTTCCCGTGCGATCAGCAGCTGTGCCACCGTGTGATGGTATTGCCCGAACGAGCGGTCGTAGGCGTCCATCAGTTCGCACTGTCCCACCGCCGCCGCCGCCTGTTTGGTGGGAACGTCGTCCGGACGCGCGGGCAGACCGAGCTTCCCCACGCCCATGGCAATGGCGCCGGATGACACGAGAATGACCTCGTGACCGGCGTTTTTAATATCGCTGATCGTTTCGCACAGCGCGTGGAACCGACGCAAATTCAAGCGTCCCGTTGCGTGCGTCAGCGTACTGGTTCCGATTTTGATGACAAGCCGCATGGCGTTTGCCCCTTTCTTATCTCGCGTTCTTCTATCTAAAAAGCCCGCGCTTACCGTATGTGATTGCTTGTATTGTACCATATTTTCGAAAAATACGCAAACATCTTATTGCAACATATCAGTTGCCTGTTTTCGGATTATGTGATATGATAAAGTGAAATATTATGATAACGTGGTATCGTATACCCTGTTATCGGAAAGAGCACGGTATGAACAAGCACTTTTTTACTTCGGAATCGGTCACGGAGGGGCATCCGGACAAGATCTGCGATCAGATTTCCGATACGATTTTAGACAACATACTGGCGCAGGATCCCATGGCGCGCGTAGCGTGCGAAACCTGCGTTACGACGGATATGATCCTTATTATGGGGGAGGTCACGACGACGGCGGCTTTCGACGCGGAAAAAATCGCACGCGAGGTCGTTCGCGGTATCGGGTACGACCGACCGGGCGAGGGGTTTGACGCGGACACCTGCCGCGTGATCGTAGAACTCGGTAAGCAGTCGCCCGATATTTCCATGGGCGTGACGCACGCGTGGGAGCAAAAAAACGGCGCGACAGACGAAAAATTTTCGACCGGCGCGGGCGATCAAGGCTTGATCTTCGGCTTCGCCTGCTCGGAAACGCCCACCAAAATGCCTCTGCCGGTCTTTTTAGCGCATAAGCTTGCCAAAAAACTGACACAGGTGCGCAAAACGGGTGTGCTGCCGTATTTGCGTCCCGACGGCAAAACGCAGGTCACGGTGGAATATCACGACGGCATGCCCGCGCGCGTGGAAGCGATCGTCGTATCGAGCCAGCACACGGAAAACGTGGGCATGGATCAAATTCGGCGGGACCTTTACGAGCAGGTCATTTACGCAGTCGTGCCGCGCGAGTTGATGGATGAGAACACCAAGATCTTCATCAACCCCACCGGACGATTTGTGATCGGCGGTCCGCACGGCGACAGCGGATTGACGGGGCGTAAGATCATTGTGGACACTTACGGCGGCTATTCCCGCCACGGCGGCGGCGCGTTCTCGGGGAAGGATGCGACGAAAGTCGACCGAAGCGCCGCGTATTTTGCGCGCTATATTGCCAAAAATATTGTTGCGGCGGGCGCGGCGGACAAGTGCGAGGTACAGCTTGCCTACGCCATCGGCGTGGCAAAACCGGTGTCGGTTCTGGTGGAAACCTTCGGCACCGCGCGCACAGAGGAAGAAGAGATCGCGCAAGCGGTCAACGAACTGTTTGATATGCGTCCCGACGCGATCATCGAAAAGCTCGAGCTTCGGCGCCCGATCTATCGCAACGTGGCGGCATACGGACACATGGGACGGGAAGAATTGGGCGTAAAATGGGAGGAAACCGACATGGTGGACGCTCTGCGCGCCCGGTTGGGATTATAAGGAGCAACGTATGGGATTTTTGGGATTTGGAGATAATACGAAAAGCCAACTGAAGAAATTAGAGAAGATCGCGCAAAAAATTGAAGCGTTCGACAAGCCTATGCAGGCGCTTTCCGACGAACAACTGCACGATAAAACGGCGGAGTTCAAAGAACGGCTTTCCCTGGGGGAAACGCTTGACGATCTTCTGCCCGAAGCGTTTGCCGTCGCGCGGGAGGCGGCGTGGCGCGTTTTAGGGCAAAAGCCGTTTCATGTACAGTTGCTCGGCGCGATCGTCCTGCATCAGGGACGCATTGCCGAAATGAAAACCGGCGAAGGCAAAACGCTGACGGCAACCCTGCCGGCGTACTTAAACGCGCTGTCCGGCAACGGCGTGCATATCGTAACAGTCAACGAATACTTGGCGGGTTATCAGTCGGAAATGATGAGCAAGCTCTTCCGTTTCCTCGATATGTCGGTCGGCAACATCTACAATAATATGACGCGCGAAGACCGGCAGGCGGCATACCGCGCGGACATCACCTACGGTACAAACAGCGAATTCGGGTTCGACTATCTGCGCGACAACATGGCGGGGCGCGGGATCGACCGTTCCCAGCGCGGGCTTTCTTTCGCCATTGTGGACGAGGTGGACAGCATTCTGATCGACGAGGCGCGCACGCCGCTGATCATCTCCGGCATGGGTGAGGATTCCTCGGAAATGTACGGAAAAGCCAACGCCATCGTGCGCGGTTTTTCGGGCATCAACGAAAAAGAAAAAAGCAGTAAACTCGATCTGCCCGACGAAGAATACGAGGCGGAGCGGTTAAAACACGAGTTTACCATCGACGAAAAGGCGCGCACCGTGTCCCTGACGGAAACGGGCGTCACCAAAGTGGAAAAGGCGCTGGGCATTGAGGATCTGTCCGATCCTGCAAACACAGAGCTGGCGCACTACATCAATCAGGCGTTAAAAGCGAACTTCCTGTTCCGGCGCGACCGCGATTACGTCGTGACCGACGACGGTCAGGTCAAGATCGTCGACGAATTCACCGGACGCATCCTGGAAGGCCGCCGGTACAGCGAAGGTCTGCATCAGGCGATCGAAGCCAAGGAAAACGTCAAGGTCGCACAAGAAAACCAGACGCTGGCGACGATCACCTATCAGAATTATTTCCGTATGTATAAAAAACTCTCCGGCATGACGGGTACCGCCAAGACCGAGGAAGAGGAATTTCAGGGCATTTATCAATTAGACGTCGTGTGTATTCCGACCAATATGCCGATGATCCGAAAAGACCTGAACGACCGCGTGTTCAAAACGCAGGCGGATAAATACGCCGCCGTCGTGCAGGAAGTTATCAACCGCCACGCGACAGGGCAACCGGTGCTCGTCGGTACCGTTTCGGTGGAGATCAGTGAAAAAATCAGCGATATGCTCCGCAAAAAAGGCATCAAGCACGAAGTGCTGAACGCCAAACATCACGCCAAGGAAGCCGAGATCGTGGCGCAGGCGGGACGCTTAGGCGCCGTGACGATCGCCACCAACATGGCGGGGCGCGGAACCGATATCCTCCTTGGCGGCAACCCCGATTTCATGGCACGGCGGGAACTCAAGGGACAGGGTTTCGAGGACGACAAGATCGACCTTGACACCGGGCATCAGAATACGCAGGACTCGGACATTCTCGCCCTGCGCGCGCAGTATAATGAACTGTACGCCAAATATAAAAAAATCACCGACGAAGAGCATATCAAGGTCGTTCAGGTCGGAGGCTTGTGCATTTTAGGTACGGAACGCCATGAAAGCCGCCGTATCGACAACCAGCTGCGCGGTCGTTCCGGGCGGCAGGGCGATCCGGGCTGCAGCTGCTTCTTTATTTCGTTTGAGGACGATCTGATGCGCCTGTTCGGCGGCGACCGCCTGCAAATGCTCGCCGGGCGCGCGATGGGCGGGGAAGAAATGATCGAAGCCGGCATTTTGTCCAAAACCATCGAAAACGCGCAAAAGCGCGTGGAAAGCCGGAACTTCGGCATCCGCAAAAACGTGCTGCAGTACGACGACGTTATGAACAAGCAGCGCGAGATCATTTACCAGCAGCGCAACCAGGTGCTGGACGGCGTGGATATGGACGCTACCATCCGCCGCATGATAG
>JAGCSD010000186.1 GCA_017964345.1 Clostridia bacterium | reverse complement strand
GGCACGGCACGGTTTCTGGCGGACACCATTGCGGAAAATTGCGGCTGTAAGACGCGCGCCATCGACTTGAACATCCTCCAGCGGTGCGGCGCGCATCTGATCTCGCGCGTGGACATCACCGAAGCCTATACCGCCGGCGGACACGCGGTGGAAGCCTCGTTCCGCGGCGAAACGGGACAGATGATCGTCTTCAACCGTCTGTCCAATTTCCCCTATCAATGCACGACCGCGCCGCATGACATCCACGACATCGCCAATTTGGAAAAGAAAGTGCCGGACGCCTACATTACCCCGGACGGCACCGGCGTGACACAGGATTTTCTCGACTATGCGCGTCCGCTGATCCAGTCGGAGCTATCCCCCGTCATGGTGGACGGTCTGCCGAGGCATTTCTTGATTTCGTAAGAACGGATAATCTGCGGCGGTCTTCCGCCGTCAAGTAACCGCGCATAACAAAAAGCGCCTGCGCCGCTTGCGTTCAAACGCATTCGGAACAGGCGTTTTTTATGTGCAAAGCAAAACCGCGGTGCGGATGCGCCGCGGTTTCACGGTCTTATCGCGGTGTATTGCCTTGCTGCTGCGCGCGGCGGGCGCGACGCTTGCGGTTCCCCCGGCGAATCAAAAGAACGGTCAAAACCGTGATCCCACCCAAGAGAAGGAGCCACGGCAACGCCGCGAGCAGGAACACGAAAATCTCCTGCATCGCCGAAGCGAACTCCGCCCAGCCGTTAATAAACGCCACCTTGACGCGCTGACCGAAGTCGGCGTCCACCTCACTGTAGACGATGACCTCTTGAAGCGTCAGCGTCACACGCGACCACGATGCGTCATAATCGATCTGGTTGTTCGCTTTATTCAGAGATTCCAGTTCGTACAGAACGCCCGTCATGCGGTCACGGATCGCCAGGATCTCTTCCACCGAGCCGGCTTTTTCCATCAGTGCTTTGAGTTCGTTGTACTCCGTTTCCAAAAGAGCGATCTTCAGCGCGTTGTCATTGTACGCGCGCGTCATATCCTCACGGGATTTTTGGGCGGATGTAACGGAACCGTTGACGTCGGAAAACGCGTCAAAGAATTCCGCGAATGTTTCCGACGGCACACGCAGTTCATAAACGGCGCGTTTGGCGTTGGCGCGGGAGCCGTAATAATACGACGCGCCGCTGTTTTCCTCGGCAGATATCACTTCCGCCCCGTACTGCGCAAACACCTGTGACAGATCATCGACCGTTTTGCTCCAGTCGGTCGTCTGCATCTGTACGCTGCCCGTCCACACGATTTTAGCGTCCGGATCATCTTTTTCCGCCAGCGGGAAGGAATCGCTCTGTGCCGTCTTGCTTTCCCTGTCCGCGTCGGCGATTTTGCCGCCGTAAGACGGTTCCGCCGCGTTGCCCGAATACGACGCGCTGCATCCGGCAAACGCAACGATCAGCGCCAGCAGAATGGCAAGTGCTCCATACTTTTTCACATTCGCTCACCCTTTCTGATATAAAAACGCGCGGTCATGCCGTTTCATTACAGACGCCGCGGCATTTTTACATATTGTTTTCCGTAAAGCGCCACGCGTCGACGCACATCCGCTCGATGCCGTACTGCGCCTGCCAATGCAGAAGCTCTCTTGCGCGGGTGCAATCGGCATAGCAGGAAGCAATATCGCCCTGCCGCCGCGGCGCGAACTTCACGGGGATGTCCCGTCCGCTCGCTTTGCGGTAAGCATCCACCACTTCCAATACGCTGTACCCCTTGCCGGTTCCCAGATTGACCGTCAGTACGCCGGTGTGCTCTTCCAAATACTTCATCGCCGCCAGATGTCCGCGCGCGAGATCGACCACATGAATATAGTCCCTCACTCCGGTACCGTCGGGCGTGTCATAATCGTTGCCGAACACATTGAGGTACGGCAGCTGACCGACCGCCACACGGCATATATACGGCACCAGATTGTTCGGAATACCGTTGGGATTTTCCCCGATCAAGCCCGATTCATGCGCCCCAATGGGGTTGAAATAGCGCAGAAGCGCCACCCGCATATCCGGCTTCGCCTTGGCGATGTCGGTCAGGATCTGCTCCTGCATTTGCTTCGTCCAGCCGTACGGGTTCGTCGCCCCGGTCTTCATGTCTTCCTTAAACGGCACGGTATTGAAATCGCCGTATACCGTGGCGGAGGAAGAAAAGACAAGGCTGTTGACATGAAACTCTTTCATCACGCTGACCAGCGTCAATGTCCCGGCAATGTTGTTGCGATAGTAGAGAAGCGGTTTTTCCCCCGATTCCCCCACCGCCTTGAGCCCGGCAAAATGGATCACGCAGGAAAAGTCGTGACGCCTGAACACTTCGCGCAACGCGCCTTCATCGTTGATGTCCACCGGGTAAAACGCCACGCTTTTACCGGTGATCTCCTTTACTTTATCCAGAACTTCCCGCTTGGAATTGACTAAATTATCTACCACGGCGACCTTGTAGCCCGCTTGCAGCAGTTCCACACAAGTATGCGAGCCGATAAAACCTACCCCGCCGGTTACTAAAATCATCTTGGCGTCCTCCCGACCGATGTCAAAGATATTACACCGCTATTATACATTCTCTTACGGAAAAAATCAATGAAAATCTTTCATTTGACCGTTTTCGCCGCACGGGAACAAAAAGGTCCCTCCCGCGTCGCTTCACGCCGCTAAAAAATAAAAAGAAAACAAAAAAAGTGCTTTACAATTTGTTTTATGTGTGCTATGATAGCAATGTTCCGACGAAAATGCGGTAGTAACTCAGCTGGTAGAGTGCCACCTTGCCAAGGTGGATGTCGCGAGTTCGAATCTCGTCTATCGCTCCAACAACGGGTTATTAGCTCAGCTGGAAGAGCACCTGACTCTTAATCAGGGTGTCCGGGGTTCGAGCCCCCGATGACCCACCAAAGCGAAAATCCTGTCGATGATGTCGGCAGGATTTTCGCTTTGCATTTTCCATTCTTAAGCTTTAAGTCTTCAATATTCATTAAAAGCGACAGGATTTTCTAAATGAATTTAGAAAATGAATAATGATTGCGGAATCGGCAGTTTTCCGATATAATATGATTGGTGAGGGTTCCGACAGATCATATTCTAAGACAAACGGATCTTTAGCGTTTATCGGACGATCAAAAAACTACGCATTTCGAAGGAGAAAAGCAAATGGCGGATTACAAGTTCTACGGCTGGAGAACGGCGGATATAAAGGAGAAACACGGTCTGACACCGCGCAACCTTTACGATATGCTCTCGGATATTTGGTGCGCCGAAACCTGCGCGCCGCGACTGCGCGGCGACTGGTCGCCGGAGAATAAAACGCTCGGGCAATGCTCCATCACGGCGTTCCTGATACAGGATCTGTACGGCGGCAAAGTGTTCGGCGTGCCGCTTGAAGACGGTAGTTTCCATTGCTTCAACGCCGTCGGCGACCGCGTCTTCGATCTGACAAGCGAGCAGTTTGGCAGCGTCACGCTGTCTTACACGGGCTGTCCCGAGCAGTTCCGCGAAACGCATTTGGCGGAAGAAGACAAGCGACAGCGGTATGAATACCTGAAAGCCCGGCTCTTCGCCCGGCTGCCGAAGATCATAGAAACGGAGCGTTTGGTCCTGCGCCCGTTCGTTGAAAGCGACGCGGCGGATGTATATGAATACCTGCGCGAGCCGACGGTCAACTGTTTTGCGAGCATGAAGCTTGATACGCTCGAGGACGCGAAAAACGCCGTCAAAAAGCGTACGCGGGAAAAGGAATACTGTTTTGCCGTCGTACTGAAAGACAGCGGCAAAGTGATCGGCGAGTTTTTCGGAGAACCCGAAGCGGACGATCCCGAAAGATCAACGCCCGACACATTCAGTCCGTGTTGGATGCTCAACCGCGCGTATCACGGAAACGGCTATGCTTATGAAGCGGCAAAAGCGTATTTCGATTATCTTTTTTCTGAAAAAGGGATACGGCGCATTTACGCGTACACGGAAGATTACAATATTCCCTCCCGCCGGCTCTGCGAAAAACTCGGTATGCGCCGCGAAGGGTTCTTTATGGAATTCGTGACCTTTATCAATAACCCGGACGGCACGCCGCGTTACGAAAACACTTATCAGTATGCGATATTGAAAAAAGAATGGCAATAAAAAACCGGGATTGGTGAAAATCCCGAATGCGAGGTAAAAGCAATGGCGTCGAGCAAAGAATACTTACGTTTTATCCTGGATCAGCTATCCCCGTCGGATGATATCACGTACAAACCCATGATGGGCGAATACCTGATTTATTGCCGCGGGAAACTCATCGGCGGGATCTATGACGACAAATTTCTTGTCAAGCAAACGGCATCCGTCAAAAAACGGATGCCTGACGCGCCTCTTTCCTTGCCGTACGAAGGTGCAAAGGAAATGGTTTTGGTGGAAAATGTAGACAACCGGGACTTTTTGAACGCGCTTCTGGACGACATGGTCAAAGAACTGCCCATGCCGAAAAAACGGCGCTGATTCTCTTTCGGGAAAGCGAAATCCTGCCCCTTTGCGGGCATTTTTCTTGCCCGATTCCAACCGGAACGGTTATGGATGACCAACCCGCGCGATCCCTCTGATGCCGCGGCAAAGCTTCATATCACATATTCGTCTGCGCGGTCGCCTCCGGTCAAATCCGCGATTGTAATGCTTGAAAAGTACTCTTTTGTCAATGCGTAATAGTTCTTCCACAGCGGAAGCGTTCTGCACGCGGCGGCGCGCGCGCATTGCGGAGCGCCTTCGGCTAAACAGGAAACCGGTGAGAGATCACCCTCGGTCACGGTCAATACAGCCCAGACGGTGCAAACTTCCGGATCGCATTTCAGCCGATACCCTCCGCCCTTACCGTGTACGCCTTCCAACAGACCGTGCTTGGTCAGATCAGGCAAAATCCTCTCTAAGTATTTCAGTGAAATGCCCTGACGTTCCGCGACGTCTTTCATCGGGATATACCTGCCGTCTTCCCGTTCCGCCAAATCGATCATAACGCGCAGCGCATACCGTCCTCTTGTGGAAATAAACACGTTTCTCATCCCCGTTTGATATTCCGACCAGCCCACCGGTTTTGTCGGTTGAATGTATCTTACCATGACCGGGCATGGATTGTCAAGAAAAAACTGCGCTGCACGCCAAAACACGTAAAAGCACCGCGCGTCCAAAAAAGCGAACCGGGAAGCAATCGCTTCCCGGTTAACTGTATACGTCTTGATTACTTCAAGGTCACGGTTGCGCCGGCTTCCTCAAGCTTCGCTTTCAGAGCCTCCGCCTCGTCCTTGGAAGCGCCTTCCTTCAGTGCTTTCGGAGCGGCCTCCACCAGATCCTTGGCATCTTTCAGACCCAAGCCCAGAGCTTCTTTAACCGCTTTGATAACGTCGAGCTTCTTCTCGCCGAAGTTCTCAAGGATCACGTCAAACTCGGTCTTCTCTTCCGCGGCAGCGGCGCCGACGGCAGCACCGCCGGCAACCATCACGGGAGCAGCAGCGGATACACCGAACTCTTCTTCCAACATTTTGACCAACTCAGCGATCTCCAGAATGGTTTTCTCTTTGATCGCGGCAACAATTTCAGCATTCGTCATTTTCTTTTCCTCCTAATTTCAATTATGCTTCCATTTTTTCTTTGATGGCGTTAAGCGCATACGCCAAGTTGCGGACGTTGCCTTGCAGCGTCCAGATGAGCTGTACGATAAGCGCATCCTTGCCCGGGAGTTTCGCCAGCGCGATTTCATCTTCCGCACTGATCGGCTTGCCATCCATATATCCGCACTTGATCGGGCATTTTTCGCTCGTCTTGTTGAATTCATACATGATCTTGGCGGGCGCGACAACATCGTCATAGCTGAACGCAAACGCGTTGGCGCCTGTCAGGTACGAATCCAACCCTTCGATTCCCAGTTCCTCTGCCGCCTTGGCAACAAGCGTGTTTTTGTACACCTTGTAGTCCACGCCGGCATTCCGGCAGGAAACACGCAAAGCCGTCACTTCCTCCACATTGATTCCGGTGTAATCGACCAGCACCAGATTCTTTGCGCGGGAAAGTTTATCTTTGATCTCCTCCAGGAGAACCTTTTTGGCTTCCTTACTTTCCGACATATTTTCACCTCCGTGTGAATTTCTAAGAAAAAACCCCCGCATAGACATACGGGGGCAGAATATGCTTCCTATCCTCGGCAGGAAATTAAGCGCTGAAAACGCGCACCTGCTGTCTACGGTATACAGCGGTTTTCACTTGTAAAGGTATTATACAGGCGTTTTTGAAATTTGTCAAGCGTTAAATTTCGTTGTGTTTACCTTGATACCGGGACCCATCGTAGAAGAAATGGTCACCGAGCGCAGGTACGTGCCCTTTGCCGCCGCGGGTTTGGCTTTGACAACCGCCTCCATCAGCGTTTTGATGTTATCGGTGAGCTTTTCGGTACCGAAGCTCGCCTTGCCGACCGGCACATGGATGATGTTGGTCTTGTCCACACGATACTCCACCTTACCGGCTTTGATATCGGCAACCGCCTTAGCGACGTCCATCGTGACCGTGCCGCTCTTGGGGTTGGGCATCAAGCCCTTGGGACCGAGCACTTTACCCAAACGACCGAGCAGACCCATCATGTCGGGCGTTGCCACGATCACATCATACTCGAACCAGTTTTCGGTCTGAATCTTTTGGATCATCTCTTCCGCACCGACGAAATCGGCGCCCGCCGCCTGCGCGGCATCCGCGCGCTCACCCTTGGCGATGACCAGAACACGGCGCGTTTTGCCGGTTCCGTGCGGAAGCACGACCACGCCGCGGACCTGCTGATCCGCCTGGCGGGAGTCCACGCCCAAACGGACGGTGAGTTCAACGGTTTCGTCGAATTTGGCTTTCGCGGTCTGCACGCACAGCGCGATCGCCTCTTCGGGATCATACTGTTTGGTAGTATCGATCAGCTTGACGCTGTCCTGATATTTCTTTCCTCTTTTCATTTTTTACCTCCTGGTGGTGTTAGCGGTACGGAATGCAACCGTCCCTCCCACGAAATTCATGCGATTCGCTCAGTCCTCAACCGTAACGCCCATGCTGCGCGCGGTACCGGCGACCATGGACATGGCGGCCTCCACGTTTGCGGCGTTCAGGTCAGGCATTTTCAGCTCGGCGATTTCCTTGAGCTGTGCCTTGGTGATCTTGGCGACCTTGGTGCGGTTGGGCGTGCCGGAACCGCTCTCGATCTTGCACGCTTTCTTGATCAGTACCGCCGCCGGGGGCGTTTTGGTGATGAACGTGAAGGAGCGATCCTGATAGATCGTGATGACGCAGGGAATGGTCATACCCATATCCTTGGCCGTGCGTTCGTTGAATTCCTTGCAGAAGCCTGCAATATTGATACCGTGCGGGCCTAAAACAGAACCGACCGGCGGTGCGGGCGTTGCCTTACCGGCGGTGATTTGCAGCTTGACGATACCTGTGATTTTCTTAGCCATACGTACACCTCCTAAAAAAGTGCCTGTGGTATGCGAGTGCAGCAAATGAATTTACACTCTCCCACCCCATCCGCTTTAGCTGAGGCGGACGGTATATAACCTGCGCAGAAACGCCTGCGCGATTATACTTTCTTAATTTGAATGAAGTCCAGCTCCACCGCGGTGTCGCGGTTGAAGATGGAAACCATGACGCGCACCTTCTGATGCGCGGAATCGATCTCCTGCACCGTTCCCTGGAAGCCCTCCAGCGGACCGCCGATGATATCCACCACGTCGCCCACGGCGACCTCGACCTTGACGCGGACGTTTTCCAGTCCCATACGTCGGACTTCGGCATTTGTCAGCGGGATCGGTTCTTTTACGGAACCCACGAAACCCGTAACGCCGCGCGTATTACGCACCAAATACATCGTGCGCTTGGTCAGGATCATCTTGATCATCACATATCCCGGAAACAGCTTGCGGGAAACCAGACGGCGTTTGCCGTTCGACTCTTCCATCACTTCCTGCGTGGGGATCTTAACGTCAAAGATATAGTCCTGCAGGCTCATGTTGACAATCATTTTGGTAATGCTGTCCTGAACCTTATTTTCATATCCGGAATACGTATGGAGAACGTACCACTTACCCTCGTTTTCCGTTATCTCGCTCATGCTTATCCTCCGATGCCGAACAGCTTGTTCAGCACACTGGGAAACTGACTGGGCTGGCTGATGTACTTGACCAGTTCACCGGCGCCCAGATCCATAACAAAAAGAATAGCGGCACACACCACGACAAATACGATCACGCAGATCGTATAGGTGCGCAAGTCAGCCCGCGTGGGCCAACTGACCTTTTTCAGTTCGGCAATCATTTCCGAAAACGGGCGCTTACGGTCCTTTTTCGGTTTCTTTTTCGCTTTATCGGCTTTTGCGGGCTTCTCAGCCTTCGCAATCGTCTTTTCTTCCGCCATAATCGATCACACCTTTAATCAATGTAGAATGCCTTATTTGGTTTCCTTATGCAGCGTGTGCTTTTTGCAAAAACGGCAATACTTCTGCAGTTCGATGCGTTCCGCATTGTTCTTTTTATTCTTCATCGTATTGTAGTTTCTATTTTTGCACTCCGTGCAAGCCAGAGTGATTTTAGTTCTCTGCCCGACAGCCATTGTTACACACCTCCGAAAAATTCACAAACTACGCGATACTAAGCCTACATATGCTATCATATTTTCGGTCGTCTGTCAAACGGTATTTTGTTTTTTTTTGAAAAAATTTTTTCATCCGCATCGTCTGTACCGGATCGGCGGATCAGTTTTTCTTCTTTTTCAAGCGGGAAATCGCCTTATGTACGCGTTTATTGGTTGCTTCCGCCCACATAAACAGACGGTACCATACCGGACGAAGCGCTAAGTCGAACTCACCGATCATCTCGGTTGCCTGTCCCGCGAAACCCTTTTTGAAGCGATACAGTCCGTAGATCGGGTTGTTTTCATCCTCGATGCGTCCCGGCACGCCGCGCAGATCGTAGACCGTACAGCCGTTTTCGCGCGCCCAGCGGATCATTTCCCACTGGATCAGATAATTGGGCATATAATTGCGGAACCGGTTGCCCGACGCGCCATAAAGATACAGGCACTTGTTTCCATACAGCC
Organism: Clostridia bacterium; assembly: GCA_017964345.1. Classification (GTDB taxonomy): domain Bacteria; phylum Bacillota; class Clostridia; order Christensenellales; family QALW01; genus UMGS1322. Next base: position 2,980 of record JAGCSD010000186.1, on the reverse strand, counting down.
CCGCCATGGTGCCGGACACACAGGCGCGCTCCTCGCCTTCGCCCGCATACGCTAAAAACAGACGGCAGTACTCGCCCAGACAATCGTACATCCGGTAAAAATAATCGATGCCGCGCGTTGTGAACCCGTCGCGCGCGCCGGTCGTCTTCATCAGTTCAAAGAACGCGGGAATATCCTCCCGCGTACCCACGCGGATCTCCACGCCTTTTTTTTGCGCTACGCGGATATTGTAGCGCGTTTTGTGATGAAAAGACGCCAGCAGTTCCTCTTCCGTCTTATCTTTCAAATCCACGCGCATCAGAAAACGCGCCTGTACGCCCTCCAAATTATAATAATTGTTGCGCAACGTATATCCGAGTTTTTTCATGATGGCGGCGTATTCCGTGTCGGATGCGGGCGTATCGGTGTCGATTTTCAGATTCATCGCCTTATACCGTTTGCCGATCTCACGCGCGCCGTCGGTCAGCTTTTGCAAAGTATCCCGGTCATGCAGGTCACAGACCGGTCCGCGCGGAGCGTACATGAACGTACCCGGAAACAGCGGCACCTTGCGAATCAGAATGCTCATCGTCCCTTTCAACCTGCCGTTTTCGTCCCGTACCAGCACGAACTCGTTGGTCCATGCCGCCTTGACCTTGCCCCACTGTGCCGATTGCAGGATATGACTGCGCTCGTGATGGATCGTAAAATCGGTATATTCTTGTTCATCCGTCAGCTTCATGGATTAATCCTCTCTTGTCAAATTCAACGCCGTCAAAAGCTCTTCTTCGCGGGCGCGCATCACGGCGCGTTCCCCGTCATTCATGTGATCGTATCCCATCAAATGCAGCATTCCGTGCACGCACAGATAGGCCGCCTCGCGCCGCAGGCTGTGTCCGTACTCACGCGCCTGCTCCTCCGCGCGCGGCAGCGAGATCACGATATCGCCCAAAAGAATCGCGTGTGTTTCGGGGTTGCGCGTCGCTTCTTCGCCCGCGCGCCTGTCCCACAAGGGGAAAGACAGCACGTCCGTTTCGCTGTCCACCTGCCGGAACTCTCTGTTCAGCGCCCGGATACGCGCGCCGTCGGTCAGCGTCAAACAGACTTCCCAATCTTCGCGCGAAAGCTCATCCCTGCCGGCGCATGCTGCCACGCGCGTCAGCAGCTCTCCGAGCGCGCGGCTGTCCTCGTTCCCGATCTCGTCAATGATCTCGATCTTCATGTTTTTCTTCCTGACTGTCGTACTTGATACGCGCATGATATACGGCGGCAAGGGTGGCGGCAAAGGAATGCTTGATGGTGTTGAGTTCCTTCAAGGACATATCGCATTCGTCCAGTTCGCCGTCCTCCATGCGCGTTTTGACCATTTTTTCGATCTGCGCGGCGATGCTCGGACCGTCTTTTTCGTCCATTGAACGCACGGACGCCTCAATGCAGTCCGCCAAAAGAATGATCGCCGCTTCCTTCGTCTGAGGGTTCGGACCCGGATACCGGAAATCGTCGATCTTGGCTTCCGGATCGAGTTCCTTGGCTTTTTGGTAGAAATACAGGACGGGCGACGTCCCGTGGTGCTGCCGGATCACGTCGATGATCTCCTGAGGCAGTTTGTTTTCTTTTGCCATGCGCACGCCCTCGGTGATGTGCGAAAAGATCATTTCCGTACTCTCCCACGGAGAAAGCGTACTGTGAAAGCCCTGCGACTCCGCCGTTTGGTTTTCGATATAGCATTCCGGCATCCGCACCTTGCCGATGTCATGGTAGAGCGCCGCGGTGCGCGCGAGCAGGGCGTTGGCGCCGATATCTTTGGCGGCGTTTTCCGCCATTTCCGCCACCGTAGCGGAATGCTGATACGTCCCGGGGATCTCCACGCTGATCTTACGCAAAAGATCGCTCCCCGAGTTTGAAAGCTCCAGCAGTTTTGATTGCGTAAGCAGGTTGAACATACTTTCCCAAACGGGAAGCGAGCCGGTGCTTGCCAGTGCCGCGATCGCTCCGCCGGCAAGGCAGTAAAGCGACGGGAGCGCCGCGGAATACGCGCTTTTGCCGACCAGCCACAGCATGATAAAATGAGCGATCATGCCGACCGCGCCCGCGGCAAGCCCGGCAAGAAGCATCTTGCTGCGTGAGGCGGAACGGAAATGCCGGCAGAACAGCACCGCCGCCATGCCGCCCAAGCAGGTGGAGATCATCAAGGCGACCGCCTCGCCGCCGAAAAGATCGCTTTTCCCCGAAAAAATCATAGCGAGCAGGACCGACAGGGCGGCGTTGACGACGAGAGCCAGATGTTCCCCGAAGAAGACCGTGATCAAGATCACGGACATGGCGGTGTTCATCAGCGCGTCGCCCCCCAGACTCTTAAAGAGCAGGGCGATCACCACATTCAGGACTACCAGCAGGCAAAGCAGAAGTATTTTTTTCGTTTTGGCAATTTCCTTACGTTCAAAAAGAACGATATAAAACATCACCGCCAGAACAAGCAGGGCGACCAGCGCCGCCGTACCGAACATCAGGCGCTGGGGAATCCTGCCGTCGTCAAGCAGACCGAGCTTTTTGATCATATCGTACTGGTTCTGCGTCACGATCTCATCTTTGGCGACGATCAACGTACCCTTTTCCAAATAAACAGGCGTGACGGCGTCGGCGGCGGCCTGCCGCGCCTTTTCGGTAGCCTCCTCGTCCACCACGTCATTGGCGGTCAGATCGTCCTGTACCACCTCGTTCAAAATCTGCTTCAGTTCCGCATCCGCGGTCACGCGGCTTTCCCCGACGGCGGCGATCAGCGTCGCCTTGGCTTCCTCAAGCCCCTCTTCCCGCAGACCGCCGTTAAGCAGGGCGCGCACCTGCGGCAGGAACCACTCTTTCAGGTTTTCCACGTCCTCGGGATCGGTTTCCTCAGTACTACCGTCTTCCAGCTCGACATTCGCATATTCCGGACATATGTCCATAAGATCCGCAATCGATTTTCTTGATTTTCCGACCGCATACGACTGAAAAAGCTCTC
>JAGCSD010000185.1 GCA_017964345.1 Clostridia bacterium | reverse complement strand
GATTGCGCGGGCGGATCTTCTGATGATCGGCGGTACGTCGCTGACGGTCTATCCGGCGGCGTCGTTTATTCGGTATTTCCGAGGGAAGAAGCGCATCATCATTAACCGTGATTTCCTGAACTTTGAGATAAATCCACACAGCGACCTGATGATTCGGGAGTCGATAGGGCAGGTGCTCGCGCCATGGGCATAAGACTGAACCGGGAAGAATCGTTCCCGGTTTTTGTACGCCTGTCTTGCCGATAGCGGTTGCCGGATTAGCGAGATTGTGATACAATAGGCATATCTTTGGCGAATCGGAGAGGTTTTGCACCTATGTTCAAACGATGGATCGGCAGCAAACAGTTTTACCGTGACGTGCTGGCGCTGATGATCCCCATTATGATCCAGAACGGGATCACCAATTTTGTCAATATGCTTGACAATATTATGGTCGGGCGTGCGGGTGATCTGCAGATGAGCGGGGTATCCATAGCCAACACGCTTTTTTTCGTATTTAACCTGTGCGTGTTCGGCGCGGTCAGCGGCACGGGCATCTTCGGCGCACAGTTTGCCGGAAAGCGCGACGTTCAAGGACTGAAACACACCTTTCGCTTTAAGATCATCTTCTGCACGGCGTTGGCGCTGACGGGTATCGCCATCTTTTATTTTTTCGGTGACAATTTAATCGATCTGTATCTGCGCGGAGAAGCCGCCCCGGCGGATGCCGCCGCGGCGCGCGCGTTTTCCCGTTCCTATATGCTCGTTATGCTGATCGGACTGCTGCCGCACGCGCTGGCGCAGGCGTACGCATCCACTCTCCGGGAAACGGGCCAGGTGCGTCAGCCGATGTATGCCGGGCTGATTGCTGTTTTGGTGAATCTCCTGTTGAATTATATTCTGATTTTCGGGCGTTTCGGCGCACCGAAGCTCGGAGCGGTGGGCGCGGCGGTCGCCACCGTGATTTCGCGGTACATAGAATGCTTGATTCTTATTTTCTGGACCGGCAGGCATAAAGACGAAAACCCCTTTATTGTCGGCGCATGGGCAAGTCTGCGAATTCCCGGCAGGCTGATCCGGCAGATCGCGCTGAAAGGTTTGCCCTTGATGCTCAACGAAACACTGTGGGCAGGCGGTATGGCGATGCTCAGTCAGTCCTACTCGCTGCGGGGGCTTGACGTTGTCAAAGCGGACAACATTACGCAAACGTTTCAGAATGTGTTTATGGTGGTCATCATTTCTGCCGGAGGGGCGATCGGCATTTATTTGGGGCATCTGCTGGGCGCTAATCGCAGGCACGAAGCCAAAATGGCGGCGTCACAGCTGGCGGCGTTTTCGGTGGCGGCAACCGTGCTGGTGGCAGCAGTGTACGCCATCTGCGCCGAATGGATTCCCGCGATATACGAAACAAGCGAAGAGGTGCGCCGTTTGGCGACGCGCATGATGCAGATCGGCGCGTTGATCATGCCGTTGGACGCCTATGCCAACGCCGCCTATTTTACCCTGCGTTCCGGCGGGCAGACTTTCATCACGATCTTGTTTGACAGTTGCTTCATGTGGGTGGTCAGCGTGCCGGCGGCGTTTGTTCTCAGCCGGTTTACCGCGGTGCCGATTTTGCCGATGTATGCGATTTGCCTGTCGCTGACGTTTTTGAAAGATATCATCGGGTTTGTTTTGGTCAATAAGGGTATCTGGATTCGCAATATTGTGAAATAGCGTCGGAGCGCGTGCGTGTTTTTGCGCTTGCTTTTCTGAGTGAAAAAATATATAATATAAAAAAGTATATCCTTTTACAGGAGGAAAATGTATGAAGGTTATGCAGACGAAACTGCCGGGGGTTTTGATTGTGGAACCGGACGTGTTCGGCGATCACCGCGGGTGGTTTATGGAAACGTGGTCGGCTAAAAAGCTTGCCGACGCGGGTATCACAGCGGATTTTGTACAGGATAATCAAAGCTTTACCGCCAAAAAAGGCACGCTGCGCGGGCTGCACTTCCAGATGAACCCAATGGCGCAGGCAAAGCTGGTGCGCGTGGTCGCCGGCGCGGTTATGGACGTGGCGGTCGATTTGCGCAAAGGCTCGCCGACCTACAAACAGTGGGTAAGCGTGGAGCTTTCGGCGGAGAATAAGCGTCAGTTTTTTATTCCGCGCGGATTTGCTCACGGCTTCGTCACGTTGACGGATAACGTGGAATTCGTGTATAAATGTGACGCTTATTACAGCAAGGAACATGACCGCTCCGTTCGTTTTGACGATCCCGCAATCGGCGTGGATTGGAACGTCAGCGATCCTATTTTGTCAGAAAAGGACGTCAGCGCGCCCTTTTTGAAAGACAGCGACTGCAACTTTGTGTTTGAGGAGAAATGATATGACGATTCTTGTGACCGGCGGCGCCGGGTTTATCGGAAGCAACTTTGTGTATTATCAGTTGAAACAGCATCCGGAAGATCGTGTCGTTTGCCTCGATAAGCTGACGTACGCGGGTAATCTCGCTACGCTGGAGGATGCGATGAAGCAGAAGAATTTCCGCTTCGTCAAGGGCGACATTGCCGACCGCGCGCGCGTGTTTGAGCTGTTCCGGGAAGAAAAATTCGATATCGTGGTCAACTTCGCGGCGGAAAGCCATGTGGACCGCTCGATAGAAGACCCGGGTATTTTCCTCACGACAAACATTCTCGGCACACAGGTGCTGATGGATGCCTGCCGCGCGTTCGGGATCGGGCGGTATCATCAGGTTTCCACCGATGAGGTCTACGGCGATCTGCCGCTGGATCGTCCGGATCTGTTTTTTACGGAGGAAACACCGATCCACACGTCCAGCCCGTATTCGGCAAGCAAGGCGTCGGCGGATCTTTTGGTGCTGGCGTATCACCGCACGTTCAAACTGCCCGTGACCATTACGCGCTGTTCGAATAACTACGGACCGTATCATTTCCCCGAAAAACTGATCCCGCTGATCATTTCCCGCGCGCTGAACGACGAAACGCTGCCGGTGTACGGCAAGGGGGAAAATGTGCGCGACTGGCTGTATGTGGAAGATCACTGTTCCGCTATCGACCTCGTTATCCGCAAAGGGCGCGTGGGCGAAATATACAACATCGGCGGGCACAATGAACGCACCAACCTGCAGGTCGTCAAGACCGTTCTGAAAGAACTGAATAAACCGGAAAGCCTGATCACCTATGTGACCGACCGTCCCGGACACGATCAGCGCTACGCGATCGACCCGACGAAGATCCATAATGAATTGGGCTGGCTTCCGGCAACGAAATTCGACGACGGTATTCGCCGCACGGTAGAATGGTATCTTGCCAATCGCCCGTGGTGGGAGAATATCCTCAAGGGCGATTATCAGCATTACTATGAACGGATGTATGCCAAGCGCTAAGGAGAACGGGATATGAAAGTGTTAGTAACCGGCGTGAAAGGACAACTCGGATATGACGTTACGCGCCATCTGCAAAAGAGAAATATTCCCTTTAAGGGCGTGGATGTGGAGGATTTCGATCTGACCGACGCGCAGGCGGTGCAGACCGCACTGCTTGCTTACGCGCCCGACGTGGTGGTGCATTGCGCCGCGTACACGGCGGTGGATAAGGCGGAGGACAATCGGGAGCTTTGCTATCAGGTCAATGTGCTGGGTACGCGCGCCGTTGCCCGCGCCTGCCGGGAGCTTGACGCCAAAATGATCTTCATCAGCACGGATTATGTGTTCGACGGACAGGGGCAAGCTTTCTTCCAACCTGACGATCCCAAACACCCGATCAATTATTACGGGCTGACTAAGTCGCAGGCGGAAGATGAGATCCGAAATACGCTGGAGAAATATTTCATCGTGCGCGTGTCGTGGCTGTTCGGCATCAACGGGGCGAATTTTGTCAAAACGATGCTCCGATTGGGCAAGGAAAGAAGCGATCTGAACGTCGTGTGCGATCAGATCGGCTCGCCGACGTATTCGTTCGACGTGGCGCGCCTTTTGTGCGATATGCTCACGACCGACCGTTACGGTATCTATCACGCGACCAACGAGGGCGTTTGCTCATGGGCGGAGTTCGCGCAGGAAATCATGATGCAGGCGGGGCTGACCGCCGTCGTGCATCCGATCCCGTCGGAGCAGTTTCCTTCGCGCGCGAAGCGCCCTGCCAATTCCCGCATGAGCAAGAATAAGCTCGATGACAACGGCTTTGCCCGTCTGCCCGGCTGGCACGACGCGCTCAAGCGGTATATCGGGGACCTGAAAGAAAACGATTTGCTGTAAAAAAACAGCGAAACCGAAAGAAAGCTCGCACGAACCTTTTTGTACGGTTCGTGCGTTCCTTTTATTCGTGTATTCTTATTCCTCCCTGCCGGGATCGAGGTAATCTAAGTTGTCCAAGCATTTTCCCGCGCCGAGCGCCACGCAGGAGGCGGGATCGTCCGCCACATAGCAGTTGATGCCGAAAGTGGAAGAAATGAGCTTGTCAAAGCCGATCATCAGCGCGCCGCCGCCGGTCAGCACGATGCCGCTTTCAATGATATCCGCCGCCAGCTCCGGCGGGGCATCGTCCAGCACCTTGTGGATCTCCGCCAAAATGCGGTCAAAGGAATCCTGCATCGCTTCACGGATCTCGTCGGAGGAAACTTCAATATTTTTCGGCAGACCGGTCAACAGGTTCCGTCCCATGACCTCGCTTGTCAGCTCCTCACTGCGCGGCCAGGCGCTGCCGATGTTGATTTTCAGCATTTCCGCCGTGCGTTCGCCGATGAGCAAATTGTGCTTGCGGCGCATATATTTAACAATGTCATCATCGAATTTGTT